>NZ_PTFE01000059.1:0-50595 GCF_002936975.1 Bradyrhizobium sp. AC87j1 | reverse complement strand
AGGAGGACAAATCCGGCTGGTCATCGTTTCTGCGGCATCTCGTCGATCGCGGTCTCAGGGGCGTGCAGTTGGTGGTTTCCGACGCGTGCCGAGGTCTTGTCGAAAGCGTTGCGGATTATCTGCCGGAGGCCCGCTATCAACGCTGCATGGTGCATTTTTTATCGCAATCTTCAGCCACCTGCCGTCGACCCGGGTCCGCGCGGTGAGCCGCATGCTCAAGGCCATTCATGCCCAGGAGAGCGGCGCCGCGGCCGACGAGAAAGCCAGGACCGTCATCGCGGATCTGCGGGCAAGCCGTATGGCCAAAGCTGCTGATCTCGTCGAGCAGGCGGTTCACGAGACGCTCGCCTACTATGCCTTTCCGGACATCCATTGGCGGAAAATTCGAACGAACAATCCGCTCGAGCGCGTCATGAAGGAGGTCCGGCGACGAACCCCTGTCGTCGGCGCCTTCCCCGACGGCCAATCCTGTCTCAACTTGGCGGCGGCCCGGCTGCGGCACATTGCCGGAACGGCGTGGTCGACAAAATGTTACATGAACATGCGACCGCTCTATCAGCCACAACTCTCTGAAAACGAAGCCGTCGCCTGATCAAAAGTGCGAAACATTCTGGACGGTACCCTTCAAGGCACTTGAACGCGACATAAAAGCTTATGTAGACGCACTTGAGTCGAACGATGCGGCTGAAGCCGCGCAGACCCTCGACGATCGATTGCGACGACATACGAGAGCTACCGACACCCGAAAAGTTGGCAGCACTGATGGCGAAGAACCCGCACCAAGGCGGATCTCGACCGTCTGGAGGAGAACGGTGCGCTGCAGCTGTCGCGCACCCACGCCGATGCTCGCCTCCTGACGAAGGGCGGATACACAATTGCCGGATACAATGTGCAGCTCGCTGTCGACGAAAAGCACAAGCTGATCGTCGCCAGCGAGGTGAAATGACGGCAATGACAGTGGCCAACTATATGCAATGGCAGCGGCGGCTAAGGTGGCCCTCTGGGTCACTACACTGACGGCAGTGGCTGATGCCGGATACTACGCTGGCGAGACGTTGAAGGCATGCGAAACGGATGCAATCACCGCCTATGTCCCACCCGCGGAACGGAATCAGCGCCTCGCTGCACAAGGACGTTTTGGTCGCGGTGATTTCCTCTATGACGCCGATACCGATGATTACCACTGTCCGGCAGGAGAACGGCTCAAGCCGATGAATGGTCGCAAACAGGATGCTGCCGGCAAATTCCAGATCCGTTATGCGGCCGCATCGCTGCTTGTGGTTCCTGCTTCTTGCGCGGCCTGCCTGGCGGAAAAGGCGGAACTACGGATTGTTTACGGCTGGGAGCATGAGAACGTTGTCGAGCGCGATCTGGCCCGAATGCGCGATGCCGGTGCGATGATGCGGCGCCGTTCCGCGGTGGTCGAGCACTCCCTTCGGCACACTCAAGTGTCGTGCTGGGTACCGACATTTCTTGCTGCGTGGTGCGCGGTGAGTGGAGCCTGATGGCGCTGAGCTATAACTTCACCCGGGTACTGAGCATACTCGGCATTAAGGGGTTCATCGCAAGCCTAGCCAGGTAGCTGCGAGCGCAGGCGCGATTCCAAGAGAATGAGGCTGCCGTAGATCCGTAAGCGGCCCCGACTTCGACTTATCATGTCAGGCTTTGCGAGACGTTCTTCCCCAGTCTCTGACGCGTTGACCACGTGCCCCGCAGCAACTGGAGCAGATAGAGTCTGTGGCAGCGTGATAGGAAGTCAGTTACCAACTAAACAAACCGGTTCAAGCGGCCCCGCTCCGCGGGTCCATTTCAATCATGAGAGAGTATGGAGGGCCGAGAGCACGGCAAAGCCCGGCGAATAATCGCCCCCCGGCTTACCGGCGACGCGACCTGAGTTTCACATACGGTTGACGCAGCGCCGTCTATAAGCATTGTCTGCTACAGCTACTTCTCGTGATACTGGCCCGACAATCGGCGGGGCGGCACCTCAAGCATGAGCTGAGCCAAGTAGGCAAGCGTCGTTCTCAGGCGACAGCTTAGAGGTCGTGACGGCAATATACCCACGGAAGCAGCTGATCGATGTCGCTGTTTTGATGACCGTTGACGATCTGGTGAGGGCGTTAGTCAGGTTCGGCAAGCGGATCGACGTTGTTCAGCTTACAGGTTGCGACCAGAGAGGCGATGATGGCCCAGTGCTCGGCGCCGCCGTCGGAACCTGCGAACAGCACATTTTCCGGTTGAGCCTGATGGGACAGATCGTACGCATCCGGTGTAGGCCGCAGGCTGGTTGGTTCATTCCCGTGCCAGCGCTGAGCAGCTTGGGGTTTTCTTTGTGGAACCTGACGAGCTCGATCAGGTTTTCGATGTCAAAGTCGGTGAACGCCTGAACACCATCTTCGCCGACGCCATAGACCCAAATCAGGCCGTCCTCTACACGGCTATTTGCGACATGCCGATTCAGGACTCTCCGCGAGATATAGCCATCGGGGATCTACCGGGAATCTGGCAGACTGAATAATCCGCCTCCAGCATTGGTCACGTTAAATGTCGTCGTAAGTCAGGTCCTTGCGATCAAAGCTACCAAAAGTGGCAGGTATGACATATTGGAGATCGTGTTACCCTCTGAAGGTTGATTGGAGCTGAGCCGCGAAACCAATCACAACGTTACAGTTCAGAGAGGAGACGTCCAATGGCATCGAGCGTAGCTGAAGACGAAAAACGCCGTACACAGCAAGGGCCGCAAGTGACCCAGGCATCGGCTGCTGGGCCAAGTGGCGCCGCCGAGCACACTAAGCAGTCGACGGTAGCCACGCGCGCTTCATTCGTGTTTCCAGAATGGCAGAAGTCGATCGAAGCAACGACAAACTTCTTCGCGGCGGCTTTGAAAGACGGTTTGAGATTGACTGCTTCCTCTTTGCACGATCACGCCAATTTTCTAAAAGTGGTTGCTGAGGTCAAAACGCCCTCCGAGTTGCTGAAAAGCTATCTGGACTTGGCAGAACGATCTTGGTCGCGATCGTTCAGTGAAGGCTCGAAGTTGTTGGATAATCTCAAGATACAACAACATCAGCGGTGATCAGTCGAATCGATGTATATGATATAAGCGACGACGAGCTTGGGGCGTCGCCTAGTACTTTCCCAAAATCGTCTGATCGGCCAGCTCTGATGGCAATGCGCCTTCGGTAAAGCAAAGCATTTTCGAGCGGCCGGTCGTCAGCTCATTGTCGCCGTTTGCTAGAAACGGACGCGGGTGTAAGAGCACGAAGGCCTGGTGCCCGCAATTTGTATTATAAGGCCACGATCGGAGCAGCGACAGCATTGCTTATGTGCCGGTCCGCACCGTGGCTGCAGGCGCACCTAGAAAGAACTCGGAAGCCGCGAGCTAAAGGCCGCTGGCGGCGCGGGTTCCTTGGCATGAGCGCCTCGATTGTTGTTCTGGGCCAGCCATTAGGGATACGCTGAAGCGTTGTGGTGATCATGCGAATGATCGACGTTGTTCATATTCGCAGTCTGCAGCAGTGATGATCACCGCTTTTAATCCGCGAACTCGCTCATTATGCCGCAAGCCGGATTATGCCGCATGAGCAGTCTTCTTCGCTTCGAGGCAGGCACCCGTTCTGTTTGGATTCGGCATAATCGTTGTCGCTCCATCAACATGGAGCACAAGCAATGGAAATCTTCGTCCAGACTACCTTGCCTCGATCCCTACTTCGCCTCGTTCGAGGAAAGCCCTTCATCCAGAAACGACAAAACCCGAGACCCTGACGAACTATCGCTACCTGCTTCGACGCTTCGTGTTGAGAAACGCTCGTGTCACTTGCGGCCAGCTCGTCCTCCCGCAACGGACGTCTAACAAGGCTGGTGAGGCCCTATACGTCGGGAGTTGACCTCTCAGCACTAGTTGCCGGCCGTAATCCCACGTTCGCGGATAATCGCGCCGAATCGCCTGGAATCCTCGCGGGCTCTTTCTCCGAATTCATCGGAAGACATCGCCGCCGGAACATTGCCAACGGCCATGATGCGTTCCCTGAGCGCTTCGGTTGTCAGGGCCCGGTTAATCTCCGTGTTAAGGCGCGCAATGATCTCGGCGGGCGTTCCGGCAGGTGCGTAGATGCCGAAAACGGCGTCCGCATCAAAGCCGGTGAGGCCGAGCTCGTCCAGTGTCGGCACGTCGGGGAGCTGAGGTGAGCGCTGCGGACTGCCGATCGCAATGGCGCGGAGTCTGCCCGCTTTGACATGCTCGATGGCAATGCCCGGGTCGAACAGGAAGTCGAGTTGCCCGCCAAGCAGGTCGTTGAGCGCAGGTGCTGCGCCACGGTAGGGCACGTGCACGGCGTCGGTACCGGTCATCTTCTTGAGCAGTTCCGCCGCGAGATGCGGAGAGCTGCCGACACCGGGTGATCCAAAGTTGCGTTTTCCGGGATTAGCCTTGAGATCGGCGACAAGCGCCTTCAAATCGGTTGCCGGATTGTCTGTTCGAACGACGAGATAGAACGGGACGCGCGCGACAGAGGCGACGGGAACGATGTCCTTCGCGGGATCGAATGGCATGGTGGCATAGATGTGAGGATTGATCGCGACCATGCTGCCGGACGACATCAGCAAGGTGTAGCCATCTGGCGCCGATCGGGCCACGGCGTCGCCGCCGAGATTTCCGTTCGCGCCGGCCTTGTTTTCGACGACCACCGGCTGACCAAAGGTCTCGCTGAGTGACTGGCCGATGAGACGGGCAAGCAGATCGGCAGCGCCTCCCGGCGGAAAGTTGACGATGAGGCGAATAGGATGGTTCGGCCAAGGGGGCGGCGAAGGCTGCGCCAGCGATGTCGATATGATGCTCGCTGCCACAGCGAGTGCGATCACGATGGCCCTCATATTTCTCTCCCTGGGTTTCGTAGCCGATCTCGCGTTCAACCCGCAAGGAAATCGCCGATCGCCGTGACGCAGCGCGGGTCTTCCTGCATGGCAAAGTGCCCGACATCAGGCACGATATGGATGCGCGCTTTCGGAATTTCTTTCGCCCAAAGCCCGGCCTGGCTGGCGAGCGCTATCCTGTCCCTGTCGCCCCAGAGGAGGAGCGTTTCATTGGGGATCCGGCTCAACCATCGGCGGAGATTCGGGTGTCCGATGCCGTGAGCTTTCATGATATTGCCAAGCGCCTTGCCTTCTCTTTCCCTTGCCGCGATGAACTGTTCCTGTGGCGGGGCAAGCGAGCCTCCCGGAAAGTATCGGGCCGCAATCTCTGGGCGACGCGCGAAGTATTGGGGCAGATCCTGCGGAGGGATCTCTCTGGGATTGGCGCCGCGATGATCGGGGTGGTTGAGTCCGGCGGGGGCATTGAGCACCAGACGCGCAAAACGTTCGCCGGCGACGACGGCCATTTCCGCCGCCATCCAACCGCCCATGGAATGCCCCACGAGGTGCGGTCGATCCAGCCCGAGTGCCGTGACGAGCCGGAGGTTGTGAACGATCATATCCTGCATCCCGCATATATGCGGGGCAGGGCCACTTTCGCCGAACCCGGGATGAAACGGCAGATAGACGCGAAACCTGTCGGCCAGGCCGCGCGCCCATTCATGGCCCTCGATCGTTGCTGCGCCGTGGAGCGCCAGGACGGCGGGACCTTCGCCGATGACCTTGATCACCGTGTCGACGCCGGCGATGTCGAGCCTTACCGTTTCGAATGTCACGTCAAACTCCTTGCAGGCTCCTGCCTCGCGTCTGTCGCAACGGAGAGCGATGGTGGTCTTCCCTGACGTTGCATGCGCACGAAATCCACCACCTGGTGGCCGACCGTCTCGAGCTGACGCCCGGCTGCCGGATCGGTGCAGTTCCCATCGGCGTCGAACAGCGCCGCGGAGGTGTTCAACATCGCGCCGAATGGGGTAGGCCACCCTCTGAGCGCGTGGGCAATCGTTCGGAGCGCGGCCAGTGTCTGGCCAACGGCCTGCCACCCGCCGGCGCATGCGATGCAGCCGACTGGAATTCCGTCGAGGTAGGCGCGCGCGTCGCTCCTGAGTTCTTCCGCGTAGTCGAGCGCGTTCTTCATCAATCCTGATATCGATCCGTGGTAGGCGGGGGAGGAGATGATGAGGCCGTCGCAGGCACGAAGCGCGGCCAAAAGGCGCGAAGCCTGATCCGATGGTGGTTGCCCCGGCACATACATCGGCAGCAGCAGGTCTGCGCCGGAGAGGAGAACCGTCCTCGCGCCTCTTTGCTCGGCCGCCTTGAGGCTGAACGTCAGCGCGCTTTCGGACGACGATCCGCGTCGTGGCGTTCCGCCAATTCCGACAATGAGAGGCCTGTCCTGAATCATTCGCTGCTCCAGTCGCTGTGCTTCCAGGGGCAGGCGCTCAACCGATCTGCGCGCGCCGCATTTGGGGAAGGACCTCCTCGCCGAAGAGAGCGAGCGATTCGAGGCGACGTGCCGAACTGCCCCGGCTCAGCATCGCGAGAAAATGGCCCGCACCGCATTTGCGGCATTGATCGATGATCTGCTCGGCGACTTGCGCCGGCGTGCCCGCAATGTAGTCGTCGTCATGCAGCGAAAACCCGGCTCCGGCCTTCGGCGCATCGAGTGTCGACGATGCGCGGTCGGTGACGCGTGGATCGCCGGCGACGATCTTCAAGGTCGCCGCCTTTGCGGTACGCGCCTCGTCCCGCGCCGCGGCGGCGTCGCGCGAAATGGAGATGTTGCGGCGGATTGCGAGCTGATCGGGGCTTGCGGGCAATCCCAGCCCGGCACACTCGCTTCGGTACGCATCGAAGATCTCCGATATGCGGGAGACCGACTCGAAGCCGGTGCAGATCTTGGATCGCCGCTGGGCGGATTTCTGCGCGGATGCGGAGCTGACCACGGTCGTCCATTTCGGTGGCGCAGGCTGCAGGAAGACGCCCGGCATCAGGGTGAGGTTCTCGAATTTCCAGTATTTTCCGCTGTGATTGACGACGGGGTTGACCAGGGCAGCATCGAGGATGTCGAGAGCCTCGTTGAAGCGCTCGCGGGCCTCCGCCATGCCGAGACCGATCCGCGCCAGCTCCTGCGGCACGCCGGCCGCAAAGCCGATCTCGAGGCGCCCGCTCGTCAGATGGTCGAGCATCGTCAGCTCTTCGATGACGCGCCACGGCTCATAGAGCGGCACGACGTTTCCCATCGTCCCCAAGCGGAGCCTCGTGGTGTGGCGAGAGATCGCTGCGATCAGGAGATTGGGGGAAGGGCTCAACGAGTGGGCGAAGTGGTGTTCGCTGAAGAAGATGCCCTCAAAGCCCAGCCGCTCGGCTTCGAGCCAAAAGGCGAAATTGTCGTTGAACGCGGCCGTCACGGCCCCGGGCAGGGTGTCCCCATCGCTCGGATTCGGGGCCTGCATGAACTCGAAAATCCATGGCTTGATCAAGGTGGTCTCTCCCGGAGCGCGATTGTTTTTGATTAGCGGCTGCTTGCGCGTGCTGAATTTTGTTGCATGGTTCCTGAAATTTGAAAAATCGATTATATTGATTTGTGATATTCGCAGTATGGATGCCAACAAATGCGGTTCGAGGGCCTGGACCTCAATCTTCTGATCGCTCTCGATGCGATTCTCGAAGAACGCAGTGTCATGGGCGCCAGTCGGCGCCTTCATCTCAGCCAGCCGGCGATGAGCGCCGCCATCGGAAGACTGCGTCAGTATTTCAACGACGAGATCTTCACGATCTCACAGCGCAAGCTGTGGCCGACGCCGTTGGCGCAATCGCTGGAAAAGCCGACGCGGGACATCTTGCTGCGCATTCGGTCCAACCTGATCTCGCCGCCGAAATTCGACCCGGAGAGTTCCGAGCGCCGATTTCGGCTGGTTGTTTCCGATTATGCGAGCATCGTGTTGATGCATGCCGTGATGAAGCGCGTCTATCTGACGGCACCGCGCGTTGGTCTTGAAATCCTGGCCTTCAGTGACCGGGTCGAGGACCAGCTACAGCGGGGGGAAGTCGACTTTGTCGTCATTCCCAGTACGAGCCTTATTGACGGCCATCCGAGCCAACATCTGTTTGCAGACGAATTCTGCTGCGTGGCCTGGAGCGGAAGTCGCCAGATCGGACGTTCGATCTCGCTCCGCCGCTACCTTCAGGTCGGCCATATCACGGCCCAGCTCGGGCCCATTCGCGGCTTGTCCTTCGATGAGCGGGCGCTCGCGCAGTTGGGTCATAGGCGCCGCATCGAAGTCATTGCCCCGAACTTCACCGCGATGGCCGCGATGGTGATCGGAACGGACCGTATTGCAACGATGCATCATCGCCTTGCTGCGATCTTTGCGCGGAATTTCCCGCTAAAGCTGCTGCGCGTGCCGGTCCGCTTCCCGGCATTTCGGGAATCGCTGCAATGGCCCGCGTCGTTTCACATGGATCCCGCACTGATGTGGTTGCGCGAGATCATAACCGGCGTTGCTGCCGAAGTTGAACGGACTCCGGCTGCGAAAATGAGAATTGGTTAATGAGCAGGCTAGAACCTCACTGCTCCACCTCGTAAGCTGGCGACGAGCCTGAAACTTCGCTTAGGTCTTGTAGAGGTTATAGAGGCTAGACTCGAAGCTCGCCTCCGCCACCCTGAACCAGGTCACGATATCCTCGCGAAACTTCAGCCATTCGCCGTAGATCTTGCGGAAGTCGGGATTCTTTTCCGCTTCTTCGGCGTAGAGCGAGAATGCCGCGCGGTACCCGCCCTCCATGATCTCGCGTGAGAACGGCCTGAGCTCGGTGCCGTTCGCGATCAGCCGACGCAGCGGCGCCATGTTGCTGGCATCGTAATGCGATAGCATGTCCCACGAGGCTTCCGCGGCCGCCACCTCAAATGCGCGCTGGTAGTGCGGCGGCAGCGCAGACCATGCCTTTGCCCCGACATAGAAGGCCAATTGCCCCGTGCAGTCCCCCCAGCCCGGGTAATAATAATATTTGGCGACCTTGTTGAAGCCGAGTTTCTCGTCGTCATAGGGGCCGACCCATTCGACCGCGTCGATCGTGCCCCTTTCGAGCGCGGGATAGGTATTCGCCGCCCGCGATGTTCTGGGGAACGACCCCGAGGCGCGCGACGACGTCGCCGGAGATGCCGGGGATGCGCATCTTGAGGCCCTTCAGGTCATTGAGCGTATTGACCTCGCGGCGAAACCAGCCACCCATCTGCACGCCCGTGCTGCCGCCGGGGAAGTTCACGATGCCATAGGTCTTGAAGAAGTCCCTGAACAGCTCGAGTCCGCCGCCGCGATACATCCAGGACAGATGCTGGCGTGGCGTCATCCCGAACGGCAGCCCGGTATCGATCGCGAACGTCTTGTTCTTGCCGCTGTAGTAGATCGATGCGGTATGTCCCAGCTCGACCGTCTCACTCTGCACGGCATCAAGCACTTGCAGGCCGGGCACGACTTCGCCGGGGCCGAACACCTGGATCTGGAAGCCGCCATCCGTCATCTCCGCGACGTGCCTGGCAAGGCGAACGGCGATGCCGTGGATGGTGTCGAGGTTCTTGGGATAGCTGGATGCCAGGCGCCAGCGGATCGTGGCCTTTTGCGCGCTGACAACAGAAGGGGCGGCCAGCGGCAACAAACCAACCGCAGCTGCTCCAACAATAGCTCGACGAGTCTTCATGGTTTCCCCCGGTTCTTTATGATTGTTATGATTTTCGTATGTTGGATCGGCGCGCCCGCTCTTCCGGCGCGCCGTCCGCAAATCTAGAGCTTCCGTTCCATCACGGCATCGAAATTGGTAACGGGCGGAAAGGCTTCCTTGTCGATGACGACATCGATCACGAATGGATCGGAGGCCTTCATTGCCAGCGCCATGGCTGCCGCGAACTCCTCGCGGCTCGTGGCGCGGGCGCCCCTGGCGCCGAGGGCGATACCGGCTGCGGCAAAGTCGACCCGCCCGAAATCGTTCGCTTCCGCGACGACGTTGCCGTTCCAGCGGTACTTCTGCTCGTGGTACTCGAAGGCGAGCGCGCTGTTGTTCATGACGATGATCACGACAGGCAGCTTGTATCGGACCGCCGTCTCGATATCGGCCAGATGATAGCCGGCCCCGCCGTCGCCGATCACGCACACGACTTTCTCCTTTCGCGCGATCTGGACGCCGAGCGAGGCGGGAAGGGCCCAGCCGAGCGAGCCGACCGCGCGGAAGAAGGCGTCGTAACGCAACGTCGGAAACAGCACACCCGTCCAGGCGGCCATGTAGCCGGTATCCGCGACGAGGGTGATCTCGCTGGCATAGCGGGAGAGCTCGTCAAGCACCGTCAACGGGGAGAGGGCGGCGTTGCCGGACGCGGCGACAAGTTGCTCGCGGTGATGCTCCGTCCATCTGGCGGCGTCACTGCGGCAACGCTCCAGCCAATCGGACGGCCCCTTTAGGCGCTGCTGTTTGACGAGGCCAAGCAGTTCAGTGAGGAAAATCTTGATGTCGGCGCGAACACCGAGACGGGGCGCGTAGGTGTTGATGAGGGAAGCCGGATCATGGTCGATCTGGATTACGGTCGCCCGGCGACTGGGCAGCGTGTAACCGTTGGTCGCAAGGCCGCCCAATCGGGTCCCGAGCGCCAGGACGCAATCCGCCTCTGCCATGAGCTTGTTGGCCGTCACCGACGAATAGCGGCCCACAATGCCGCAGAAGTTCGGATGCGAGGTCAGGACGGCCGGCTTGCCGCCAGCCGTGGCAACGATCGGAATGCCTGAGAGCTCCGACAGCAGCGCAAGCTCGGTCCACGCGCCGGCCAGCCTCACGCCCTCGCCGATGAACAGCACAGGACGCTGCGCGCTCTTGAGCATGTCCAGGGCCGAGGCGAGCTCGGTATCGAGCGGCCTTGCCTTGCTGGCCGCATTTGCGACATGACGTCCGGGCGGATTCGTGGCTTGCGAAACACCCGGCAGCGCGAAGAAATTCTTCGGCACGTCGAGATGGGTTGGGCCGCATGTCGGCGTCGCCGCGATGTGGAGCGCCTGCGAAACAAGACTTCCAGTCATTTCGGGAGCGGCGACGGCACCGTTCCACTTGGTGACCGGCTGGAAGATGACGTGCTGATCGAGGTCCTGGTACTCGTTCATGTGCACGGCTTGCGTCGCGGTCGCGCCTGTCAGCGCGAAGACCGGCGATTGGGCCCACACGGCATCGGCGAGCGCAGCGGCGACGTTGGCGGCGCCGGGCCCGGCCTGCCCATAGGCCGGCGCGACCCGCCCGCTCGCGCGCGCATAACCGTCCGCCATGTAGACCGCGCTGGCCTCGCTGCGTGCGACCACCATTCGAATTCCGGCATCGCGAAGCGCGATCCACAAGGGTTGGTCGCCGCCGGTGAGGAGAAAGAAGTCCTCGACACCTGCATGCTTGAGCGCAATGGCGATGTCGGTGGCCACGTTGTTCGTCATCTGGTTCCTCCCACCCGCAGGCTCACCGGCCAGTTGGTCATTAAATTATGTAATACAGTATTATGATAAAATATATTTTGTCAATCGCGGCTTCGCGCGGCCCCATCGCGGCTTGACGCCTTGCAAAAATCAATAATACCATAATACGAAGAGTCATATTTAATGTCGCAGGGAGGTGCGTCCGTGAAAAAGTATCAGATGTATATCGGGGGCAAGTGGGAGGACTCGGCCTCGGGCGAGTGGTTCGAGACCATGAACCCCTATACCGCGGAGCCCTGGGCTCTGATTCCGCGCGGCAATGAAGAGGATGTCGCGCGCGCGGTCCAGGCCGCGCATCGCGCCATGAATGTGGGGCCGTGGCCGAAGCTGAATGCGACGCAGCGCGGCGCGTTGATGCGCAAGCTGGGTGATTTGATCGCGGCGAACGCGGAGCGCCTTGCCGAGATCGAGGTGAGGGACAACGGCAAGCTGATCAGCGAGATGCGGGGGCAACTCAACTACATTCCGCAATGGTACTATTACTTCGGCGGCCTCGCGGACAAGGTTCAGGGCTCGGTCATCCCGATCGACAAGCCCAACATGTTCACCTACACCAAGCACGAGCCGGTCGGTGTCGTCGTCGGCATCATTCCATGGAACTCGCCGCTGATGCTGGTGGCCTGGAAGCTCGCTCCAGCGCTGGCGGCGGGGAATACCGTGGTGCTCAAGCCCTCGGAATTCACCTCCGCATCGCTGCTCGAGATGATGGCGCTGGTGGAGGAGGCTGGCTTTCCGCCCGGCGTCATCAATGTCGTCACCGGCTTCGGCAACGAAGTCGGGCCGGCGCTGGTCGAGCATCCCCAGGTCGCCAAGGTCGCGTTCACGGGCTCCGATGCCACGGGCCAGAAGATCTACGAGGGCGCGGCGCGCGGTCTCAAGCGCGTCAGCCTCGAGCTCGGCGGCAAATCGCCCAACATCGTGTTTGACGACGCCAACCTCGACAATGCGGTCAACGGTGCCATCGCCGGCATCTTCGCGGCCGTCGGCCAGGCCTGCATCGCCGGTTCACGCATGCTGGTGCAGGAATCGGTTCACGATGCCTTCGTCGAGAAGCTGCTGAAAGCGGCGGCCACGATCAAGATGGGTGATCCCATGAAGAACGAGACCCAGGTCGGGCCGGTCGCCAACCTGCCGCAGTTCGACAAGGTGCTCGCTTATATGGAGATCGGCAAGAAGGACGGCGCGCATCTGGCACTCGGCGGCGATCGTGCCCATCGGCCGGAATGCGGCAAGGGTCTCTTCGTCGAGCCCACGGTCTTCACCGGCGTCAAGAACAGCATGAGGATCGCGCAGGAGGAGGTGTTCGGTCCGATCCTGTCCGTGATCCCGTTCCGCGACGAGGAAGAGGCCATCGAGATCGGCAACGACATCCTCTTTGGTCTGGCCGCCGGTGTCTGGACGCAGAACATGAAACGCGCCCACGTGATGGCCGACCGGCTCAAGGCCGGCATGGTCTGGGTCAACACCTACCGCATGGTGAGCTACATGGCTCCGTTCGGCGGCTACAAGCGCAGCGGGCTCGGCCGCGAGAACGGCATCGAGGCCATCAACGAATACATGCAGACCAAGACCGTCTGGATGAGCAGCGGCGACGAGCCCTATCCGTTCGTGCTGCGATAGGCCAATTGATCCCGGGGCGTCGCCTCGGGATCAATTGCAACAAATCGTAATATAGTACTATGATATTTAATGACCTTCGGGACCAACCCGCGGGCATCAAGAAACGTCGAAACAAGGAGGGAGCTACGCCATGAGAGCAGCATCGGTCGTCGCCTGGGCCATAGCGGGCCTGTGTCTGTCTGGCATGCCGGGACAGGCGCAAGTGAAGGACGCCTCGAAAGCGGTGGTCCTGAAGGGCGCCACGCTGATCGACGGATCGGGTGGAAAGCCGGTCGCCGATTCCGTCCTCGTCATTCGCGACGGACACATTGCGGCCGTCGGGTCCGCGACAGCGGTGAAGGTGCCGTCCGGCGCCGAGGTGGTCGACCTCAAGGGCAAGACCATCATGCCCGGCATGATCTCGGATCATTCCCATGTCGGCATCGTTAGGGGCCTCAAGGCAAGTCCGGACAACTACAATCGCGACTACATCTTGTCCCAGCTTCGGCAATGGGAGGCCTATGGCGTCACCACGATCACGTCATTGGGGCTGAACGCACCCGAATTCTACGATCTGCGAGCGGACCTGCATGCCGGCAAGGCACCGGGGGCGGATATCTTCGGCGCGGACCGCGGCATCGGGGTTGCCATGGGGGCGCCGCCGGTGGCGATCGTTCCGGTCGGCCCGAGCCAGATCTATCGTCCGGATACGCCGGATGCCGCGCGCGAAGCGGTGAGGGAGATGGCTGGACGCAAGACCGATCTGATCAAGATCTGGCTCGACGATTTCGGCAAGTTGTTGCCGGTCAAGGTCAAGCCTGAGGTCTACACCGCCGCCGTGGACGAGGCTCACAAGAACAAGCTTCGCGTCGCCTTCCACATTAACGATCTGGAAGACGCCCAGGCGGCGCTGAAGGCCGGCGCGGACATCCTGGCGCACGGCATCCGCGACAAGGAGGTCGATCCGCCCACGATCGCGCTCATGAAGAAGAATGCCGCTTGGTACGTTCCGACGCTGGCACTCGACGATTCGAACTTCATCTTTGCCGATAAGCCGCAGGTCTCGGCTGATCCGTTCGTGAACAGGGCGCTGGATCCGGCGGTGAAGACGCAATTGGAAGATCTGGCCTGGCAGCAGAAGGTTCATGACGCTCCCGGTTCGGACCGCGCCCGGAAGGCGCTGGCGATGAACCAGAAGAATCTGATGACGCTTTACAAGGCTGGCATAGGCATCGGGTTCGGATCCGATTCCGGCGTCGGCCTGCGCTTCCCCGGCGTTGCCGAACATCGCGAGCTCGATCTCATGGTCGTGGGGGGTCTCACGCCAATGCAGGCCTTGACCATTGCGACCAGCGGCGCAGCCAAGCTGCTCAAGCTGGACGACCGTGGGGTGCTGCAGGCTGGCAAGCTCGCCGACATCATCGTGCTCGATGCCGACCCTTCGACCGATATCGCCAACGTCCACAAGATCTCTGCGGTCTGGCATCGTGGGAAGCCCGTAGCAGGACCGATCGCGACGTTTGCGCAACGATAACAAGGATGGACAGCGACGGTGCGCGCTTGCGCCGTCGCCGTCTCCGGCTCCGCGTCTCTACAAAGACTGCATCGGCCGGAGGTCCCGTTCTACATGTTCGTCTCGGGAGGAACTCATGGGAAAGCTCACTCGACGCGCCGTGATTGCCGGTGCATTCGCCGTGCCCTTTGCTGCCAGGGCGCAGGAATGGCCCGCAGGCCAGATGAAGTTGATCGTCCCGTTCCCCGCAGGTGGAACGCTGGACGCAATCGCCCGCCTGGTCCAGCCGGGTTTGCAGCAACGACTAGGAACGACGATCATAATCGAAAACCGTCCGGGCGCCGCGGGCAGCATCGGCGCGGCAGCGGTGGCAAAGTCGCCGCCGGACGGCCGCACCTGGCTGTTCGTGTTCGATACCCATGCCACCAATCCGGTGACGCAGCCGAGCCTGTCCTACAATTCCGAGACCGAACTTGACCCAGTGATGCTGGTGGGAACGGCCCCGAACATCATCGCCTGCCAGCCGTCACGCCCATACCAGACATTGGCCGAGCTGATCGCGGCCTCGAAAGCCAAGCAGGGGGCTTCGCATTCGCATCGGCGGGGACGGCCAGTCTTGGCCACCTGACCATGCTGCTTCTTGCAAAACGCTCCGGCGCGCAGTGGGCTCACGTGGCCTACAAGGGGGCAGCCCCCGCGGTGAACGACGCGATCGCCGGGCATATCGACCTGATCATCGCGGCGACGACGGTGCTCAACAGCCAGATCGACGCCAAGCTGCTGCGGCCTCTCGCCCAGACCGGCGCGACGCGCCATCCGACGCTCCCTGATGTCCCGACGCTCGTCGAAATCGGGTTTCCCGACCTCGTCGCGACGCCATGGTGGGGCCTCTATTCACCGGGGAAGACGCCAAAGCCGATGATCGATCGCTTCCAGGCGGAGATGACCGCAGCTCTGAAGGAGGAGGGCGTCACGCAGCGGATCAAGGCGATGGGGCTGACGATCGTCGCGAGTGATCCGGAGACCATGCGGAAGTTCTATACGGAGCAGGCGCAGATCTGGGGACAGGTGGTGCGGGAAAATGGCCTCAGGGCCGAAGGCGGATAGCGGGCTGCCACCATCGCCTGCGAGTCGGTCCTTACACCGTTACGCGTCCAACCGGATTGCTCGGCATCGCATCGCGCCTCGGTCTGCCGCGCGGACGTTTCGCCCGAAGCGCGGCTTCGGCGTCCAGCGCGGCCTGATGAACCGCAGCCGCTTCGAGCTGCTCCAGCACCTTCAGTGTCGCCTTCGCGCCCATGTTGACGTGGTTCACGGCGGCCTGCCACGCCGCCTGCGGCTTCCGCGCGATGATGGCATCGATGATCGCATGGACCTCGACGGCATTCTCCTTGAGGCGCTCAGGCTGCGACAGGACGATGGGACGAAGATAGCTCAGGCGCGCGCGAATGACGCTCACGAAGCCCTTGACGACATTATTGGCCGAAACGTTCATCAGGAATTCGTCGAGCTGGTTCTTGCATTCAAGCACCTTGGCGACGCTGCTGGATTTGAACGCGCGGTCCAGATCTCGCTTCAGCCTGTGCAACTCCTTGATATCGGGCTCGGAAATCCGCTCGGCGGCTGTCCTCGCGGTCAAGCCTTCCAGCATGCCCCGCACTTCATAGTGTTGCCGCGCCTCATCGGGTGATACGCGCGCCACCACGGGTCCCTGATTGGGGATGTTGTCGACGATGCCCTCCGCCTCAAGCTGCCGCAAGGCTTCACGTACCGCCGTCCTGCTGACGCCCGTCCAAGTGCACAGCTCGCCCTCCTTCAACCGCTCACCCGGTTGGAAACGGCCGTCGATGATTGCGGTTCGCAGATTGTTTGCGACCTGTTGCCGAAGCGGCGCAGCCGTGACCGGCACGCGTTGAACTTTCGAGCTCTTCACCTAACAATTCCTTGTTCTGGCTAAACAAATCCGATCATACCATACTATTAGTTTATCTCGTTATCCAGCGGACCTCTTGCCTATCTCGGCAAGGGGACGGCGCCCGTCCTGAGGCCCGTTGTCGTGGTTCTCGCGCTACAGGCCCGGAAGGCAGAAGCAAAGAGGACCAGGACTCGCTGGGAGGCCGACACGTCGAGAGTGGCACGTTCATTCCTCGATGAGGCGGACATGGCGCGTTTGCTCTGGCCTCCCGTGCTCTTGCATCTTTGAGCGCTGCAATGTGGGCATAATGGCCCGCTACGCTCCGAGGCCGGTTCAATCCATGAGGTTTTCGATGAAGCCTGCTACTCCGGATCAAATCGTCGACCTTCCGGGTTGGATAGTTCAGTACGCTACGACGAGCGACTCAGCAGAAGATTTTCTCGACGGTGTCTGCAGTACATTCGTTCGTGGTGGCGTCCCCTTGTGGCGCGTCGGTGTCGCAATTCCGACGCTCGACCCGCAATTTCGTGGCGCGACGCTGCATTGGCGGCGAGACAGCGCAATCCAACTTGAAACGGCTCCTCACGGCGTCGAGACTGATGAATGGTTTCAGCAGAGCCCGATTTTCGCGCTGCAGTCAAAAGGCGCCAGGTTTGGACGCTGGAGACTTGCGAAGGGCGAAGGATGCGACGTTCACCCGAGTTTGCGAGATCTTTGCTTCGAGGCGGCACTGACTACGCCATGTTTCTGGTCGAGTTCTCTCCTGGGACGTCTATAACCGGGGCTGCGATTTCGATCGCGACCGATCGTGCGGGAGGCTTTGAGGACACCGATCTGACTAGTTTTCGTGAACTGGTTCCAGTGCTCGGTCTTGCGATCTACCGCCTCGTTCTATTCTTGACGACCGGTCAGATGCTCGACAGCTATCTCGGCCGCATGAGTGGCGCGAGGGTGATGGCCGGAGAGATTGTCCGTGGGCAAGGCAGGATCATCTCTGCGGCGATACTGCTCGCAGACTTGTCAGGCTTTACCAGATTGACGGATCGCGAAGACCCGTTGGATGTCGTGCGATGGCTGAATGAACACTTCGAAGCGATCGGCGATCCTGTCATCGAGAACAACGGCGAAATTCTCAAGTTTCTAGGGGATGGTTTGCTTGCGGTTTTCCCGGCCGCAGCGGTCGCCGGGGAGCCGTGCGGTGCATGCGAAGCGGCACCCCGGGTGGCGCGAGAAGCTATCCGACGCAATGATGCGGTGAATGCTCGTAGAAAAGGCTCGGGCGAGCCCCAACTTCCCCTGGATATTGCGCTGCATTTCGGAGAGGTGGTCTACGGCAATGTCGGGACGTCGCGGCGGCTGGATTTCACGGCTATTGGACGGGCTGTGAACGAAGTCTCACGTATAGAGGGGTTCTGCGGGCAACTGGGCGTGCATCTCCTCTTGTCAGATTTGTTTGCGAGGCGCTGTCGTTCTGATTTCAGGCAGCTTGGCACGTTTGAGCTGCGCGGTGTGGAGTTCCCGCTGGTGCTGTCGACGACAGATTGATCGTCGAGCGGCGGCCCGCTTGGGGGCCGAAGCATCTCTCTCTTCGGAGAGAACGCTATTCGGCTCCCTGCCTGCCGCGCTGTGCACACCTCGAAACGCCTAGCCACAGTTCTTTTCGAGAGCCAGCCGCCGTCGCCGACGAAGCAGCGATCCGCACCAATTGGTGCGCTGCTTCGGCCATTGGCGCCATTCGTCTTCCCTCACCAAGGGAATTGAGCGGAGCAACCAGCGCAGATTGCGCTGCATCGCGTTTCCGGCGCTCACAACCCATTGACAATACGAAACGAGACGAACAGTATTGTAATGCGGGAAGCGTTAGACGGACCGCTTCGAGGGAACGACAAGGTTGCGGTACATTGCAGCAGCATATTGGGCTGTCGTTGAGGGGCTTATCGGGTCATGGCCTGTAGGAGCGTCCGAATCACACGTTCCTCCGGGCGCCGACTCGGCTTCAGCGCCTTCGGGAGCCGAGCGGCTGCCGCCGATAGCCTGGTGCTCCAAGAGCCAGCAGAAGCCAGTCCTTGCGAATCCGAGGGTTTCCGGTGATGCGCCCATGTGCGCGGGGCAGATCGAATCGCCGCAGACTACGCTGACCGCACCTGTGCTCCAGACCGGCGGTCTCCGAGGCAGTGATGACGTCCCTTGCGTGTGGGGCGTCCCTGGCCTTTCCGCGAATTCGCGCAGTAATTCCGCGGCAAAGTGTAGCCGCCTAGGCGTCGGGCTTGATGGGATCCCGTCAGCCCATTCGATTCTCTCCGAAATTGAACAAGTCGCGATGTTAGAGCGCTCGCAAGATGCGCTCAGCCGCGGAAGTATGGCGGGTGGTTCGATCGCCCCGATCATTGCCAAGCCGCGCTCCGGCGATCCGACCGGCTCTCGCATCATAAATCGCGACAACGTTGTCTACGGCAAATTCACCCGAGGAGTTCCTGACCATGGCTGATCACCTTCGCAAGATTGCAGTGGAGGAAGCCTTCATCGTTCCGGAATTAGCTGAGCGTCTACGGGATTTCAGCAACAGTCCTTCGCTCAGCCTGGATAAACTGTTCTTCGGTCCGCTTTACGGAGGAAAGCTGCGTCTGCGTGAGCGCCCCGTACTGGAAGACCTGCTGGACGTGGAAAATCAGCGGTTAGCGGAGATGGACCGGCTGGGCGTCGACATGCAGGTGCTGTCCGTGACGAGCCCCGGCGTGCAGATGCTCGATGCCGATACTGCTTGCGAGGTATCGGAAATCATCAACGACCGCCTGGCCGACATTGTGCATCGTCGACCGGATCGTTTCGCCGGACTTGCCGCCTTTGCGCCCCACGCGCCGAAGCGCGCGGCGCGGGAAATCGAGCGCGCGATCGGACAGCTCGGTCTCAATGGCTTGATCGTGAACTCTCACACGAACAACGAATATCTCGACGATCCGAAGTTCTATCCGATTCTCGAGGCGGCCGAAGCGCATGACGCCACGCTCTACATCCATCCGCGCGCGCCTTCGGATCTTATGGCGGGCGCCTTGCACAGCTACGGCATCGAATCGGCGATGTGGGGCTACGGCGTCGAAGTCGGCACCCATGTCGTTCGATTGATGACTTCTGGCGTATTCGATCGCTTCCCGAAACTCAGGATCTGTATCGGCCATATGGGCGAAGCGATCCCCTTCTGGCTGTGGCGGATCAACAATATCAACGCGAAGGGTCAGCGCGCGGGGCTTTGTCCGAAGACCGAGCTCAGCATGCAGGAGTATTTCCTTCGCAACGTTTATATTACCACAAGCGGGATGGAGGATCCGCTGGCGCTGGAATATTCGATCCGAAAACTCGGCGCAGACAGGGTGTTATGGGCGATCGATTATCCTTACGAGGCTTCGGCGTCCGCGACGAAATTCATCGAGGAAGCGCCGCTTGATCCCGAGGTGAAGAAGAAGGTCGCCTACAGGAATGCCGAAGCGCTCTTCCATATCGCGCCCGCTCGTTAATCTAGCCCGAGGCACCTGGCGAAATGAGCAATCCGGCAGCAAGGGGTGATCTAGGCGAACTGCTCGATCAGCAGAAGGTCACCGCTTACCAGCTATTCGTCGTTGCCCTGTGCTTTCTAGTCATGGTCATCGACGGCTATGATCTTTTCATGGTCGCCATGGCCCTGCCCAAGATCGCCGCGAGTTTTGGGGTCAAACCAGCCGCCCTTACCCCGGTTTTGGCCCTCCAGAATCTCGGGCTGGCGCTGGGAACGGCGATGATAGGAATCATCTCCGATCGGTACGGACGCAAGAAGACGCTGAGTTTCAGCATCGGCGCATTTGCGGCCTGTACGCTGGTATCCACCTTCACGCACGATATCGTGAGTTTCGCGGCGACGCGCCTGGTGACCAGCTTTTTCCTGGCCGGGGTTATCCCCAACGCGATCGCGCTGACGAACGAGATGAGTTCGCTCAGGTTCAGACAGGGCTTCGTGAGTCTGGTTTTTTCCGGCTACGCCGTCGGTGCAGCGCTGGCGAGCTTGGCAGTCGGTTCTGTTCTCCGAGACTTCAGCTGGCAGGCCATCTTCGTAACGGCAGCGGCCGCAGGCTTCCTGATACTCATAGTTGTCGTTGTCTTGCTCCCCGAGTCGATCCGCTTTCTCGCGACCCGGGAGCGGGGACACGCGCAGGCAATGCGGCAGCTACGCAGGATCATCCCGGATCGTGATATCGACGCGGCGATTCTGCTGCAGGCCGGCGAGGCTTCGCCGAAGACAGGCCGATCCCCTCTGCGGGCCCTCTTTGAGGGGGCGCGTGGCAACTTGACGCTGCTGATGTGGTCGGTGTTCGCTCTGAGCTTCGTTTCGCTCTCGAGCTTTGCTGCGCTCGGGCCCGTGATCCTCAACCTGACCGCGGATCTGCCACTGCAGACCGCCGGCTCTTTGATGGTGACATTTTCGCTTGGAGGCCTGGTGGGAACCGCGGTGAGCGGCTTCGTGCTGGATCGTCTTGGACCCAAAGCAGGGCTTACGCTTTGGTATGCAGGCTCCACGGCCTGTTGGCTTCTTTTCGCCTTCAACGTCAATGGTGAAGCAAGCGGGCACATAGCCATCCTCTTGGCCGGTGCGGCCATGACCGGGGCACAAGGCGCGTTGAACTCTTTCGTCGCCACGGTCTATCCGACGAAGATTTGCGCGACTGGTGTTGGCTGGGCATTTGGCGTGGGTCGCCTTGCAGGTATCGCTTCGCCGCTCATCTTCTCACCCTTCGTCGCCGCGCCGGGGTTGCAGATCCAATATTTCGCGCTGTTGGCTTTACCAACTTTTCTGGTCGTATTCTGCGTTCCGTTCCTCACCGGCGCCGGCCGGGCCGCGCATGATGAGGCGGAGTTCGAACGCGAGCAGCCGCGATCCATCTAGAAGGAGTTCGATCACACGTGGCTACATGCGACGGCCCGGGCGATATCAAGTTACTTCCGGGCAAACCGAGGAGCGGGGGCCGACCTCGCAGCGAGGCGAACCGGCGGTCGATCCTCACCGCTGCAATGAAGCTTCTCGAACATCAAACGGTTCAATCTGTCACCAGTGAGGCTATTGCTGCAGAGGCTGGAGTTGGCAAGGCGACGATCTATCGCTGGTGGCCTTCAAAAGTGTCCGTGGTCATTGATGCGTTCATCGAACATCAACTCCTTCACACGCCGATGGACAAAGACGCCCATCCGGCCGAGGCGCTACTGAAGCATTGGCGGATGATGGCTAAACAATACAGCGGCAAGGCTGGCGATATTGCCTCGCAGATCATAGCCGCGGGGCAATCAGAACCGGTGATCATGGCTGAGTTCCTGAGAAAGTTTCACGTCGAGAGAGCCGCAATGGCCCGGGACACCGTTGAGCGGCTGATGCGCGCCGTTCCATCTATCCGCGAGCGCATCGCGGAGGAGAGGTTCATGGAGCTATTCTATTCTCCCATCCACACGCGGCTGTTGCTACGGCACCATCCGATCGACCGAGAATTCATCCGGACCTTTCCAGTGGATTTCTTTCGTGTGTTCGGGGTCGAGTTCCATGACGGAGGTCGGCTTCGCAAACTTCCTCGGGCTGGATCCTACACTGCGACCAGCAAGATCGTCAGAGCCAAGCAATGAAGAATGCCAGCTCAACATCGATAATCTATCCCAGCGCGACGTACGCCTGGTATGTCGTTTTCGTGTTGCTGTTGGCCGGCATCACCTCGTACCTCGACCGTTACCTCCTAGCACTGCTCATCGGTCCCGTCAGGACGTACCTGAAGATTAGCGATACGCAGGTGAGCCTCCTCCAAGGGCTCGCCTTCGCGCTCTTCTATGTCGCCGCCGGGCTGCCATTTGGCCGTTTGGTCGACCGAACCAATCGTCGCAACGTCATTCTCATTGGCGTTCTGGTGTGGAGTGTCTTCACTGTCGGCTGCGGATTGGCGGAGACCTTCGCGCAGATGTTCGTAGCCCGGTTGGGCGTCGGCATCGGCGAGGCATGTCTTGGGCCGGCGGCTTTCTCCCTGATTGCGGACTACTTCCGCCGAGAACGACGTGGGCGAGCGATGAGTGTCTACAACCTGTCGAATTATCTTGGCGGCGGAGCATCTCTGCTGATCGGCGGTTTCATTCTCAAAGGTCTCACCGCCTCGGCCACGATGGCTCTGCCAATCGTGGGCGCGATTGCGGCCTGGAAGGTTGCTTTTTTCGTGGCCGCAGCGCCGGGCTTCGTCGTTGCCTTCCTGTTGCTGACTGTCAAAGAGGCGTCCCGCAAAGAGGTTGCGCCGCCCGCGGGAAGCGGCGGGGTGGTGCGCCTTGGCGCTTACCTGCAGCGGCACGCTGCGGTCTACTCCGCCCTCTATACGGTCTTTACCTTGAACGCCTTTGTCGGACTAACGTTCGCTTCCTGGGGCCCGACATTCTTCGCGCGGCGGTTTGGCCTGAGCCCAGCGGAAGTCGGCCTGCTGACCGGCCCGATCGGTATCCTGTTTGGCACTGCGGGTTCATTATCGAGCGGGGTGCTGGGGGATTGGCTGGTCGGCAAGGGCAGTACGCGCTTTCGCATACCGCTGATATCGTGGCCGATCATGCTGGCCGGCGTCATCTGCCTTTGCCTCGCTGCGAACCTTCCACTCGCTCTTGCTGGCGAGGCGATTGTCCTCTTTGGGAGCGGATTGGGTCTGGTTGCTGGTCCGCCGACGTTTCAAGACGTGACGCCGAACCAATTGAGGGGGCAGGTCCAGGCGCTCTACTTCATGCTATCCGGCGTTCTGGGGCTTGGGGTTGCACCGACCGCTATCGCGCTGGTGACCGATTTCGTTTTCGGCAGCGATGATGCGATCCGATACTCGCTGCTCGTGGTCCTCGTGCCGGTCGCGTTGGTCGCGTTTGTAGTCTGCGTATTGTCGCAGTCTCGATATGCCCGCCTGCGAAATGAGGCTTGGCCAGCCAGCTGAACGATCAGAGGATGGGCTCTCAGTAGCGGCTTCGCAGCCGGTCAATGTTTCAGCAGGACTATGCCTTGACCACGTCGCGCTGAGTGCGCCAACGTACTCTATGGCCGTGCGATGCATGGGATGGTTTGCCGGCCCAGACCAGAGATCTCTCCGACCATCAGGTCGCCGGGCTGCAGGAACCGGTTATAGTGGGTGCCGTTTCCTGCGGGCGAGCCGGTGCAGATGAGGTCGCCCGGCATCAAGAGCGCGTAGCGCGAGATGTACTCGATCTGTCGGCTGATATCGAAGATCATGTCGGCTGCGGCTTCATCCTGCATGACCTTGCCGTTGATGCTCAGCTTCAGGTGCAGATCACAGGGATTGCTGATGAATTGTGCTGGGGTTAACACCGGCCCGAACGGCAGATATCCCGGCTGCCCTTTCGCGCGAAACCAGTCCGTTCCGAGCTGCTTGTAGTCGGTACGGGCGATCAGGCTCCGCGAGGTCACGTCGTTGACGATAGCATAGCCGGCAACGTGGGACATTGCATCTGTCCGAGAGATGTTCCGGCCGCTCCGACCGATGACGACGCCGACCTCAAGCTCCCAATCAGGTTTTTCGTCTGCCGGAGGCAGCACCAGCGCGTCATATGCGCCGGCGATCGTGGAAACAGGCTTGGTGAAGACATAGGGCTCGCCCGTCGCGGCCCTCTCGTCCATCATGTTCTCTGCCCAGCGCCTGAGACCGACCGCGTCGAGTCCCTCGGGACCGACGCCCATATCGAGGGTCAGATCGACGACGTGCTTGCGGTAGTTGGCGCCGGTACAGAAGATTTGATGCGGCAGATCAACGGGGGGGCAGATGACGACTTCGGCGAACTCGTGGAAGTGATCCTGGATCACCGCTTCGTTAACTGCCGCCCGCAAATTGCCGAGAGCTTCCAGAGCAGAATCCCAATTCTGAAGAAGCTCGAGAACGCTCTTGCCCGCCAGGCGCTCGCGGCTGGTTGCGGGGCAGATGCGAACGAGATCGTCGAGCGCTGCAACACGTTCGTCGATGGCCAAGCCCGCTCGCGGCGTCTCGGCACCACGGCGGAAAGTTGCTACTGCGTATTCCTGCAGCGTCATCGGTTGGGCTCCCGTGAACAGCCGGAACTGTCGAAGAGACTGGAATCGACCAGATCTGAATAGGTAACATTGGCCCCGCGCAACCTCGCACGCTCGCGTTGGGCAATGAGGAGGGCGACACCGTCCCGGTCCGGAACGAGCGACCTGGGTAGAATTTCGATCATTGCTTCAGCAGAGGGACTCGACATGCCGGCCTCAATGAGATGCGAGACCGCGATTTTCCTGCTTGTCAGCGCCAGCGCCCGCGCGTGATCCAGTGCCGCGAGCCAAGCGATGAGACCGGCGCGAACGCGATCGTCTGAGCTGCGCCGCACGACCAACCCTTGTCCGGGAAATGCAGGATAGCGATCGTTCACGCGTGACAGCAACCGCGCCCCCTGTGCGATAGCCATGCCGTCGAAGGGGGGGCCGAGCAGGGTGGCGTCCCCGCCTCCGGCCAATAAACTCTGGTATCGTTCACGCACGCCACCGGCAGCTTTGAGTGCATACGATCCGCTCGGCAATCCAGCATCGTCCAGCAACGCTCTGGCTGCCACCACGAAACCGTTCGCCGACGAATCGACGAGAAGCATGCCGCCTCTCAAGTCTTCGATTTCGGAAAGGTCCCCACCGGCAATCAGGGAGAGGGGAGTCGTCTGCTCGACTTGCGCGATGATACAGAGATCCCGTCCGAAGTCGCGCATCCTCCAGTCCATCACATTGTCCATGGCGGTGACGACTGCATCTGCGGCCCCGCTCACGAGGGCCACAAACTGCTCGTCGGAGGATTTTGTTGTAGTGCCGTCAATTCGCGGTCGCATCGGCATCGATTGCGTGCTGGCGCGCGCGAGGATCGAGATTGCGGGCTCGACAAACCAATGGACGGTGATTTGCATTCCTCGTTACTCCTCCCGCCCCGGGATATCTAAACGAGACGTATCGTTTTGTAAAGAGCGCGACTGAACCGCTTTGCTGCCCTCGGCTACTTCTTCTGCATCTTAGCGGCGGCTTGCTTGAAGATGTCCCGTATCCAGATAATGCCGGGGTCGCGGCTGCGATAGTGGTGCCACTGCATTTGCTGCTCGAACCGCTCCATCGGGAACGGGAGCTCGAGGACTGAAATGGAGAGGTGACGTGCCCAGAGTTGCGCGGTGCGGCGATGGACGACCGCTATGCGATCGGTCCCGACAACAAGGTGCGGTACGGAAGAAAAAGCGAAGGTCGAGATCTCCGTCCGCCGCGTGATCCCCAGTTGATCCAGGAGAACGGAATCGAGAGCGCCTCCCGTCGGCGAGGAAAGATATCGCACGTGACCTGCGGCTGCGAACGCTTTCCGGGTGAGCGGTCCCCGGCCGTACTTGCCGCGACGCCATGCCACGCAACAATAATCGTCGTCGAACAGCTTGATCGAGGGGTGTTCCGGCGAACACACGATACGTGGCGCGAGCAGAAGATCCGCCTCACCCCGTTCCAGATAGACGTTGGGTCGATCCGTCTGCCGCAAGAAATGGAAGCGGATGTGATCGCCGAAGGGGGCCGTGAGCTCGAGTACCGGCGGAATGATGGTGTGAAGCGAGTAGTCGGAGACGAGCAGGCGGAATTCACGGCTCGCCTGTTTGGGATCGAAATCAGGCTTCTTGGCCAAAGCGGCCTCGATGCGCGTGAGCACGTCGGCGATTTCGGGGCGCAGTATTTCCGCACGCACGGTCAGTTCCATTTTTTGACCAACGCGAACGAGCAGCGGATCGTCGAAATATTGCCGAAGCCGGCCAAGGGCGTTGCTCATCGCGGACTGGCTGAGGTTCATGCGCTCTGCCGTCTGGCTGATGGACTTTGTGACGATCAGGTGGTCGAGCGCGACGAGCAAGTTGAGATCGAGATTGTTCAACCGCAACTTCACCTCCTCAATTTATTGATTTAATGAATAGGTATGATTGAAACTATCCATTTTCTTGATGAATTGCCAGAGCATATGCTGATTTCACATCTCCCGCGCAATGCGTTCTTTGGATTGGCGGGTTCCGAAAAAGATAATTGAGGAGGATAACCGTGAAAATCGTCGGCCCCGATGAGCTCGTGTTCGGTGTTGATAGCGTGGAGGCGTGCGCCGCGTTCATCACCGATTTTGGATTGAAGCATGTCGGTGAGAAGGACGGCTCCGGGCTTTACGAGGCCCTGGATGGAACGGGCTTGTCTATCTATCCCAAGGATGATCCCAGCCTGCCGCCGCCGCTGCCGACCAGCAACATGCTCAGAAAGACGATCTATGGCGTCGAGGATCAGCAGACACTGGATCAAATCAAGGATGAACTCAGCAAGGACGGTCAAGTCCAAGTTCAGCCGGATGGCACGGTTGAAGCGGTGGACGACTTAGGGTTCGCGCTGGGCTTCCGCATTACGCGGCGCCGCAAGCTGACCCTGCTGCCGGAGCGCATCAATTCGCCCGGTGCTGCTCCCCAGCGTGGCTTCAACGAAATCGGCGCCAATGAGGACGCCGCGGCGTTGCCGCGAACCCTGTCGCACGTCGTCTATTTCGTGCCTGATGCGGCAAAGATGGAGGCCTTCTACATCCAGCGTCTCGGCTTTGCCGTGATGGACCGGTTCACCGGGGGCGGTCCATTCCTGCGCCCAGCTTCGAACACCGATCATCACACGCTATTCCTGATCCAAACTCCGGAATACATGAAGGGGATCGAGCATTTTGCGTTCCACATGCAAGGTCCGACCGAATTGATGCTTGCCGGATCGCGAATGGTGAAGAAGGGATACCAGTCGTTCTGGGGACCGGGCCGCCACAAGTTCGGCTCCAACTGGTTCTGGTATTTCAACAGCCCAATGGGCACCCACGCTGAATTCGACGCCGACATGGATGTCTTCGATGACAAGTGGGAGCCGCGCGTCTTGCCAATGAGGACCGAGCATTCTCAGATCTTCCTGCTGGAGCATCGGGAAAAATGGGCTCCGGGCGGCTAGGTCGCGGCCTGGTACCAACGGGCGCGGGAGAAGGGGGCTCCCGCGGCCGTATGCTTGTTCCGTGAAATTGCGAGGTAGGATGTTGACACAATGATGCGGGAATTTCCTCTGCCTCTGCGCGGGGCTTGATTTGAGCGCGTACAAAACGAAGCCGCTGACCAAAGTGCTATGCTGTCTTTCGGATCTGGAGGATGGACAAGCTCGCGGATTTGACCCGTTCAAAAAGGGGCACGACACCGTGTTTGTCGTGCGCAGGAGCGACAAGGTCTATGCCTATCTGGACGTATGTCCGCACTATGGCAGCACGCCGCTTCCCTGGAAGAAGAACGCTTATCTGACCAGAGACGCGCAGCACATTTTCTGCAGCGCGCATGGCGCAACGTTCGATATTGAAACCGGCACTTGCACGCTGGGCCCGTGCGTAGGCCAATCGCTGACCTCAGTGCAGGTCGCAATCTCCCAGGCGGGGGAGATCCGGCTTTTCCTCGAACCGGGGGATGGCCCGATCCGCACACCGGTTGCCACCGGCTGACCCTTCTGACGGTGATCACGTTCGCTCACAAGGCGCGGCCTTGTCATTCGGCCGGAATTGGTTGATATTGGGCGAATGGATGAAATCTCTGATTCCCGTCAACCCGCTATTGAAATCCTCCGTAGCTATCTGAAGGAGCGCGGCTTCCGCCCCAACGAACAATTGCCTCCCGAGCGCCAGCTCGCCGAAGACCTGAACCTGACACGTAGTCGCCTGCGCACGTCTCTGGCGAGGCTTGAACGTGAGGGAGTGATCTGGAGGCATGTCGGGCAGGGTACGTTCATGAGCCCGCGGGCGGAATCGCAGGGCTTGGCTCAGTTTGCGGACGCCGGCCCAACCCTGGAAACCAACCCAGCTGAGATCCTGGAGACCAGGCTTACGCTCGAGCCGCAGATTGCCTTCCTTGCGGCGCAGCGCGCGACTGGCAGTGATGTCGAAAGGATCGAGGAAATCCTCGAAAAATCGAAGGAAATAGAGGCTTGGGAGGAGTGGCGCGAACTCGACAAGGCGTTTCATCTCGCCATCGCGCAGGCTTCCAAGAACCAGCTGCTGCTGAAAATTCTGGTGATGATTCAGGAAAGCCAGACCCAGAGAAATTGGGGGCGGCTCTCCGACTTGCCGTCCGCGATTGCTAGGCGCAGCCATATTACGCACGAGCATGATGCGATCTTTCACGCCATCCAGTCGCGAGAAGCTCGCGATGCTGCGGTTCTCATGCGCCGACATCTCGAGGAAGTGCGCAAGGCCCTGCTGGGCCCGTTCGCGCCGATCTGACCCCAAAAACGTAAGCCTCGCAGCATCCTTGTGTCGGCATCGGGCTCCAGGCCTGCCGATTGCTATTTCCGATTAGGCTAACGCTCAAATTGGTTGATTGACTCTTCCAAATTGGTCGATTATTGATCTGAATTGGGTGGAAATTGGTTATGCAAGGATTGCGCTTTGACGGTATCAAATGCGGCCGTGAGCTTCGTGCCGGCCTCGGCAGTTTTGGAGATCCTAGACTGGAACCAGGTCATTGAAAGCCTGTCTCGCGCCTATTCCGTGCCGCACGGGCCGATGGTCAGTCCGCTTCGGACAGTGGCGCGGAATGGCCGGATTTGGCTCAGAAGCCTGACGGCGATTCCACCGGGTGCGCGCTTCATGGGCGGCAAGCTGTTCGGCATGGGGCCGAAGCCGGCGATCAACTATCTGATCCCACTGTTCGAGCAGGAAACCGGCGAGCTGCGCGCGCTAGTCGACGGTGCGTTCATCACCAGCTTCCGCACCGCCTCCACCTCCGCGGCAGCGCTCGACGTGCTTGCACCGAAAGAGGATTTGGTCGTTGGCATGATTGGTAGCGGCCAGGAAGCCGTAGCCCATGCCCGCGCGATTCACGCCATTCGCAAGATTCGCGAGCTGCGCATCTTTAGCCCCACGCCGGAAAGCAGGGCGCGCTTTGCAAAAACATTTCAGGCCGAGACCGGCGTCACTTGCGTCGCGGCAGACACGCCTGAGGATGCCGTAAGGCCGGCGACCCTCGTGGTCGCGGCAGCGCGCTCGCGCGACGAGTCGCCGATCCTGTACGGTGACTGGCTGGATAATTGCCGGGCCGTGGTCTCGGTCGGATCAACCGTGCCCGAACAGCGCGAAATCGACACCAGCGTGGTCGCTCGCTCCGATCTGATCGTGTGCGACGTGCATGACGAGGTCATGCACGAAACCGGTGACATGATCGCGGCGAAGGAAGCCGGCGTCACCTTCGAACAGAAATGCGTATCGCTCAATGATCTCTTGTGCGGAAAGGTCGCGGACAGGGTCAGAAGTGCGCGAATGCCGATGTTCAAGAGCGTCGGCGCCGGTATCCAGGACATCGTCTGCGCCGAGCTTGCTTATGAGCTTGCGGACAAAGCCGGTCGTCTCGTTCCGTTGCCGATCGAGTTCTACAGGAAGACGATCTAGCGTAGGGCTCTGCGTCTCTCTTGGTGGAGGGTTGAGACTGGCCGTGCATGTTCGGCAGTCCGGGAGGAGATAGAAGTGGCTTCTTATTCGAAAAATGAAACACGCGGCTGGACCCGCGAAAGGATGATCGGTGCTGTGAACTGCACCATCCCTTCCTTCACCGCGGATCTGAACCGCATCAACGAAAAAGCGATTCGCCACGATGTCGCGCTCGCCAAGAAGCACGGTTTCGTCGGGTCGCTTGCCATCGGTGAAGTCAGCATCACGCTCCCAGAATACGTCGATTTCGTCCGGATCATGAAGGAGGAGGCCGGCAAGGACTTCTACGTCATGCATCATGCAAGCTGGAATACGCTCGAGCAGAACATCGAGGCCGTGCAGCTCGCTGAGCGCGCCGGAGCTGACTACGTGCTCCTGACCTATCCCGCAAACTTTTATCCGCAGTCCGAAGATGAGATCTTCCAGTACACCAAGGCGTTCTGCGATGCGACGAATCTCGGTGTCCTGCTGTTTCCGATGGCGATCTGGGGATTTTCGCGGCTGCATCCGGCCGACATCTCATCGAGTCTGATCCGGCGCATGCTGGACGCCTGCCCGAACATCGGCGCCATCAAGGCGGAGGGCGGCCATCCCTCGATCATGAGCGTGATCGAATGCCATCGGCTGTTCGGCGAAGAAGTGGTGATCTCGATGCCGCTGGAATGGGATCTCATCCCGTTGTCACAGCTGTTTCCAATCCAGCTCTCGGCGACTTCGGACCACGAATTCTGGGGCCCGCTGATCCCGCAGGTCATGAAGCTGCTGCGCGAGCGCAAATTCGACGAGGCGACCGAAATCTACTGGCGCATGCATCCGGCTCGCAAGGTGAAGAACCAGATGACCCAGTCGATGACGGGCGCGTTCATGCTGAACCGCATGCAGTGGAAATTCCAGGGCTGGTTGCAGGGCTACAATGGTGGCCCATTGCGGGGGCCGACGCCGAGGTTGCACGAAAATCACATGCTTGCGCTGCGCAACGCGCAACGGGCCTCGGGTCTCAATCCCAGTGAGGATCCGCTCCACGAGTACTTCATTGGCCGCAATCCCTCCTGACCAGGGTGAGGACATGACGATTGCCAGGAAATATCAGTCCGGCCGCCACCCTATCCTGATCGGAGATTGGCGGGATAGCGAAACTGGCGCGACGATCGAGGTCCGAAATCCCTCGAATGATGAAGTGATCGCTCATGTCGCCAACGCCGGCGTGGCGGACGCGCTTGCTGCCGTAGATGCCGCCGCGGCCGCCGCGCCGGCGTGGGCCGCCACGTCGCCGCGCCAAAGGGCCGAAATCCTGCGCAAATGCTTCGAACTGATGATAGCAGAGGAGAGGGAGTTGGCGCGCCTGATCTCGCTCGAGAATGGCAAGGCTTACTCAGACGCGCTGGGGGAGGTACGCTACGCTGCCGAGTTCTTTCGCTGGTACAGCGAGGAAACGCCGAGGATCATCGGCGAGATGAGCCTGGCGCCTTCGGGACAGAACCATATTCTCGTATCCTATGAGCCCGTAGGCATTGCCGTCCTGGTGACGCCCTGGAATTTTCCCGCAGCCATGGCCACGCGCAAGATGGCGCCGGCCCTTGCTGCCGGCTGCACCTGCGTGCTCAAGCCTGCGACGGAAACTCCGCTGACCGCACTCGCGATCGCTGAAATCATGCTGAAGGCGGGCGTCCCAAAGGGCGCGATCAATGTGATCGTGACCTCTCAGTCGGGCAAGTCGGTTGGTGCGATGTTGCACGACCCGCGCGTGCGGACTGTCTCATTCACTGGCTCAACCGACGTCGGTCGTATTCTGCTGAGAGAGGCCGCCGACCAGGTTCTCACCACGTCGATGGAGCTTGGTGGCAACGCCCCGTTTCTGGTTTGTCATGATGCGAACCTCAACGCCGCCCTCGACGGCGCCATGGTCGCGAAGATGCGCAACGGCGGAGAAGCATGCACGGCAGCAAACAGGTTCTACGTAGCGCGCAATCTCTACGAAGACTTCACTCAAGGGCTGGCCAGACGGATGTCGGGGCTCAAGATCGGTGACGGGGCAAACGAGGATACGCAGCTCGGCCCAATGGTGAATGCCGAGGCCGTGTTGAAGATCGACGAACTCGTCCGGGATGCCATCGCGCGCGGCGCGCGCGTCGTTACCGGCGGGCACCGGCTCAACCGCCCAGGCCATTTCTATGCACCCACAGTCCTCGCCGACGTCCCTGAGAATGCAGCCATCCTGAAGAACGAAATCTTCGGACCCGTTGCGCCCATCGTGCCGTTCGACGACGAGGCGCACGCCATGAAACTCGCCAACGACACCGAATTCGGACTGATCTCCTATTTGTACACCGAGGATCTGAAGCGAGGTTTGCGCCTGTCGGGGCAACTGCAGAGCGGCATGGTTGCGCTCAACAGGGGGCTGGCGTCTGACCCTGCCGCACCCTTCGGCGGCAGCAAGGCAAGCGGTCTGGGGCGCGAAGGTTCGACCGAAGGCATCAAGGAATATCTCGAAACCAAGTACATCGCGGTCTCGCTGTAGCGAGCGATGAGGAGTGGTTTGCTGATCATTGCGTGGCCCGTGTAGGACGCGCGAGCCAAAAAATAGAATACCACGAGGAGGAGGATAACATGGGCGCGGTGAAGAAGGCTTTCGTCGTGGGCGGCGGGATCGGCGGCTTGACGGTCGCCCATGCGCTTCAGCGGACAGGTGTATCCACCAGAGTCATTGAAATGGGCGACAGGCGTGACCGGATCGGCACCGGCATTACGCTGCTAGGGAATGCCTTGCGAGCACTCGCCGAACTGGGATTGGTGGATGCCTGCCTCGAAGGCGGCTATGGTTGGGACATCGTGTCGGTGCGCGATGGTGCGGGAACGGTCCTGAGCGAGCAATCATCGCCAAGAATTTGGGACCCCAATCGTCCGGCTGCGCTGGGGATCATGCGCCCGCGTTTGGGGCAGGTCCTGGAGGACTTTGCGACGAAGAGCGGCGCGAAGATCGATTTCAATACAACGGTCACCCAGATTGATCAGGACGACAATGGGGTGACGGTTCACCTATCGAACGGCGAGACAGATCGCGCCGATCTGCTGATTGCCGCGGATGGTGTTTATTCGAAGATGCGCCAGAAAATCTTCGGCGAAGAGTTCAAGCCGCATTATGCCGGCCAGGGGGTATGGCGTTACACGGTCTCCCGCACCGAGGCCATGAATGGCTTCGTCCTATACCGTCTTCCGACAGGTCGCATGGTGGGCTCGCTGCCGCTGTCGAAGGAATTGTGCTACCTGTTCTTCCTGGAAAGCACGGATGAAAAGCTTCGCATCCCGCAAGATCAGGTGTGCGATTATCTCCGTAATCTGCTCGCCCCCTTTACGGCGCCCGAACTGGTCACGGCTGCTGAAATGGTCGGCGCGGACAAGCACATAAGCTACCGCCCATTCGATGTCTTGATGATGCCGGCTCCCTGGCACCGTGGCCGTGTCGTGCTGCTGGGCGATGCCGCCCATTCGCTGACGCCGCAAATGACGTCCGGCGGCGGTATGGCGATTGAGGATGCGCTGGTTCTCTCTCAGGAGCTGGATCGGAACGACGATCTGGAGACTGCGCTCGTGGGCTATTGCCGTCGGCGCGAGGAAAGGGCGAGGCGCGTATACGACATCGCATACGCCATTTGCCGGGAAGAACGCAAACCGGAGCATGGTCGGGACTATTCGATGGGCCTTCTTCGCGAAGGCTACGCGTTCCTGGCCGCGCCTGTCTGAATCAGCGACCAAGCTGAATTCTCGACTATCGAAAAAAAACATTATCAGAGGAGGGATGCGTGACGAGACAAGCGGGGGCGTTGCAGGGCTGGATTTTGACCACTGCACCATGGATGACCGTGTTCGGAGTGGTTCTGCTATCGCCAGTTCTGCCCTTCATGATGAAGGATTTCGCACATCTACCGAATGCGCAACTGCTCGTTACGACGGTGCTTGCCGGGCCTGCGGTAATCATCGCGCTCCTTTCCCCCTTCGTTGGGGTTTTGGTGAGAAAATTCGGGCGCAAGCACTCTTTAATGGCTGCCATTGTCGTTTACGCGATCGCGGGATCCGCACCGTTTTGGCTCAACGACATCTATCACATCATCGCCAGCCGCATGATCGTCGGCGCTACAGAGGCGATATTGACCGCGGTTGCCACCGTCTTGACCGTGGATTACTTTTCAGGTCGGGCACGTGAGCGATGGCTCGCGTTTCAGTTCGGTTCTGCGTCCGTGATCGCTGTGTTCGCGTTCGGCTTGGGCGGCGCCTTGGGCGGGCTGGCTTCGGGTTGGCACACGCCGTTTCTCGTCTACGGCTCCATGATCTTGCTGTTACCGCTTTTCTTTTTCTTCCTGTGGGAGCCGACCAATCCGGTCGATCAGTTTACCGAAGGCGCTCGGGCATCGGGGGCATTCCCTTGGCGAAACATCGCACCGCTTTGGGTGATGACGATGTTCGCTTCCATCGCCTTTTATGTGGTTCCCGTTCAGCTTAGCTTCGTTCTGAATTCGCGCGGCTTCACGACGCCCGAAAGCATCGGTTTCGCAAGCGCTATTGCCAACCTCGGCGTTCCGCTCGGGTCCTATCTTTTCCAGGCTTTCGCGCGTCAACCCGTAATGCGTCTGCTGACCTGCGGGTTGGTCTTGTTTGCAGGTGGATTCGCGATCGTTTCGGCGGCCGCGTCTCCTCAGGTTACAGTCGTTGGAGCGTTCATCGCGTGCGTCGGGGGAGGCCTCGTCATCCCGCTCCATTTGACGTGGATCATGTCCAGGCTTCCTTTCGAGCAACGGGGGCTCGGGTCTGGCGGGTTCGCCGGCGCGTTCTATATCGGACAGTTCTTCAGTCCGGTTATCGCGGGCGTTCTCGCCGCGGGGCTCGGCGGGCTCGACGCTGCCATCGGCATATTTGGATGGACCGCCGGCGCGGCCGCGCTCATCGCTCTGGTCTGCAGCCTGACTCCGTTGGGCGGGACCATCAGGCTTGAACTGGCAGAAGCACAGTAGGGCGACCGGGCCGATGTTGTTGATCGCGCGTCAAATCAAAGCAGCGCGGTCGCTCCTCGGTTGGGAGCAGCATGATCTCGCGGTGCGGTCGGGAGTGGCCATCTCGACCGTCCGCCGGCTGGAAGGCTTCAAGGATGCGCCCTTGGGCGCGCATGTCGAGACCGTCACGAAGATACGTCGAGCATTCGAAGCCGCGGGGATCGAGTTTCTGGGCAGCCCAAGCCCGGGAGTGAGGCTCTCTGCCGGACCGTCAACGAGTGTTGCAACGCCCCAAGTAAAGTAAATCGTATGCTGCAATCTATTACTTGTACCTAAAATACAAGTTCGTTGTCGTAAAGTAACGTCTTGGAATATTTAAGTATTAATGCGCCGTAGATATTGATGAGGCGCAAATTTTGTACTGCTGTACCCCCGCAATCCGCTTGGCGGAAACTGGCGCACAGTTCCGTTGAAACGGACGTTCAAGAACGCGGGAGGGGAATGATGAAGAAGCGCAACGCAGCAGTCGTGGCTGGAGTGCTGACATTGTCGGCTGTTGCTACGGTCGCAAACGCGTATGAGTTTGGATCATCCGGTTGGGCTCAGAAGCCCGGAATCGTTCTCGGAGCTGCCGCCGCGGCACCGCCGCCAGGGCTTTACGGCTTCGATCAGATGTTCACCTATCAATCGAAGCTGGTCGGTCCGGGAGCTCCGGTTAACCCGGGGGGGCGTCGACCGGCGTGAAGGCCGACGTCTTCGCGCAAGGCCTGCTCTGGGTGCCGGGCTGGAATTTTCTCGGCGCTTCCTACAACGTCGTTGGGGTGGTGCCATTCATTTCAGCGAGCGTTGGTCCTCCGATCGATATCAACCCGTCGGGTTTGCACAACATGTTCCTGGCGAACGAGTTGAGCTGGAGACTGGGTGATAGCGGTTTCTTCGTGAAAGCCGGCTTAGGCATGTATGTGCCGACGGGCACTCTGCAGGGGCCGGCCGGCCTCTCCAATGTGGGGAACCCCTGGTGGACATTCCAGCCGAACTTGGTCGTTTCCTACTTGAAAGATGGGTGGAATCTCACGGTCAACGTGTTCGACGAGATCAACACGGCAAATTCTCGGACGAGCTACCGCAGCGGTGATGTGCTCCACGCGGAATTCACGGCAACAAAGACCATCGGGAAGTGGACGTTTGGCCCGGTTGCATACTACGCGGGACAAATAACCGACGACAGGTCGAGTGCCTTCTACGGCGGCGCCATCAACGTCAATCGCTACAACATCTGGGCTGCCGGCGGTATGGTCGGGTACGATTTCGGCCCGGCGAGCATCTCGGTCTGGGGCACACAGGAGCTATCATCGACCGCTTCGGGTGGCACAGCGGGTCCCCCGGGAATAGACACGGCTTCGATCACCAAGGGCTTCTCCGTCTTCGCCCAGCTCAATTATCGCATCTGGGCGCCTGACGCTCCGGCTTCTCCGGCGCTCCCGCGCTTCCACAAGTAGCGCGTTGTTTCGGCCGAGGGCGTCGTCATCGCGACGCCCTCGGGTAGTTTGACCTGCCAGGGATTTCTATTTCGAGCCCGCCTGCCAGGTACGATGTGGCGGCTTAGGCTCGCTTGAACATTAGAGAGCCTCGGCTACTTCCGCGTCCTCGCTTCGAGCTTCAAGCCGCCTTGCCCATGCATTGGAGCGCGGGACGCCTTGACCGCGTAATTTCGAAACGATACGATTAGTAAATAAAAATAAACCTGATGCGGAGTTCGCGGGAGGAAGGGATGGAGGGCGAAACTAGTTCGCAAAGTGAGCTTTGGCGCGGCCGAAACCTGATTGCAGGCTGCCTGCTCGGCATGATGATGAGCGTCTCATCGATCTATTTCTACACCGCGGGCCTGTTTCTCAAGCCGCTGGCCGCGGAGTTCGGCTGGACTCGTGGAATGGCCTCGCTCGGGCCGCTGGTCGGAATTCTGACCATTGGCGTCGCGAGTCCCTTTGCGGGGCGCCTGGTGGACCGTTTCGGCGCTTTGCGGATGGCGTTGTTGTCGGCAGCAGGGTTGGCCTTCTCATTCCTGGCATTGGGAATTGCGACCGAGGGGCTGGTCAGCTTCCTTCTTCTCACTTTGGTGCTTGCTATTCTTGGCAGTGCGACGACCCCGGTTTCTTACGGGCGCATGGTCGTCGGCAATTTTCCGAGGCGCTTGGGGCTCGTGTACGGGATTGTCTATTGCGGACCCGGACTTGCCGCCCTGATGTTTCCCTCTCTGGTCGGCCGGCTACTCGGTGCGTACGGATGGAGGGGCGCCTACATGGGATTGGCCGCGCTGACCCTCGGCACGATTCCGATCATCACGCTCTTGTTGAAGAGTCAGGCGGGGCGCGAAAAATCTGATCCCGGCGCGACAAAGCGGAATTGGGGCTTGTACGTCGACCGGCGCTTCATGCTGCTCGCCGCCATCTTCCTGCTGGCCTCGACCGGCATCTTCGGTACGATCGTCCACTTCGTTCCAATGTTGACGGACCGTGGTATCGCGCCAGCAACTGCTGTGGGATTGGCCGGCCTGATCGGCTTCGCAGTCATTGCCGGGCGACTGATCACGGGATTCCTCCTGGACATCGTCGAAACGAACCTGCTTGCGGCCGCAATCTTCCTATTGTCCGCCTGCGGGGTGCTCATGTTGGCATCGGGTAGCCCGGAACTGATCTTGCCGGGAACTCTGGCCATGGGCTTCACCATTGGATCGGAGTTCGATCTAGCTCTTTTCCTGGTCGGCAGACGCTTCCCGCCCTCTCACTTCAGCACGCTATTTGGCGGCATCTATCTCGCGGTGTCGATCGGCGGTGGGGGTGGACCGATTCTGGCCGGGACGCTCTACGACCGGGCCGGTAACTATCTCCCCTGGTTTGCGGTCGCGGTAACCTGCTTGCTCGTCGCGTTCGCTCTTTGCCTGGTCGGTCGCTTCTCGGTCTTCCGTGACCGTGCGATCGCCCCGAGCGCTGCGTAATCTCGATAGCAACGCGGAATCAACGATGAACCTGGACCAGATACTTTTACGCCAACACCAATCGGGAGATGGGTTGCCGGCCACGGTCAAGTCGAGCGCTCTCGCCGAATCGCTAGGTACCAAACTCGAAAAAATCGAGATCGCAGGATCTCGCATCGAACTGTCGTTTGTCGTCGGCCGGCAGTTCCTGCAGGCCGAGGACGTCGTTCACGGCGGCATGGTTGCGACCATGCTGGACTTCGCCATGGCCTATGCGGCGCTGTTGGCAATTCCTGACCGGCTCTCGGTCGCCACGATCAATATGAATATCTCTTGTCTGAGATCAGCAAGACCGGGTGACTTCAGGGCAGTTGCTGAGGTCGAGCGCTGCGGAAAAACTGTCGTGTTCGCACGGGCGCAGCTTCTGGACCGCGAGAACGAGGCCGTGGCCACCGCAGTGTCCTCGCTGGCCATCGTGGCCCCGCGTCGCAAGCAGATCAATGAACCTTTCGCTGGCGCGGAGATTGCGTAGACGTGCGGGCCCGCGAACTATTTTCTTGATTTCGGCCGTGACGTCTTCGATTTGACATCGGTCGAGAATAACGAGTCGACGGTTCCGCAAAGAAGCTCGATGAACTCTCCATCGAGGGGTTGGCCGAAAATCAAGCGTCGATAGATTGGCGAGTACAGCATCTCGACGGCCCATGCGGCATCGATGTCCGGCCTGAACAGTCCTTCCTGCTGTCCCCGCTCGAAGGTTTCCTGAACGAGACGCCGACGGTTCTTGGCAAAGCGCTCGTTGAATTCTGCCAACAGCGCGTTGTTGTCGTGACCCTCGCACAGGATCTGCACGACCAGCTTTCCGGCCCGCCCGCTGAAATATTGCGCAAGGGAGGTGAGGTGCCGCTTGATCGCCGTCCGCGGGTCAACTGCGGTCGGCATTGGCGTATTGCTGAAGTGGGATTCCATGAACGCGTCGATGACCAGCGCGCCTTTGCTGTCCCACCACCGATAGATCGTTGCTTTGGAAACCCTTGCGTCCCGCGCGACAGTCTCGATGGCGAGATCGCCGACTGACACGGTCTGTAGCAGGCTCATCGTAGCCGACAGTATCGACCGCCTGGAGGCGAGATCGCGCGGCCTTCCGATTGGTCTTGGATCCGATGCCTCGGGGTCTTGCGGACTCATTGGTCCGCGTGCGGCAGCCCCCTTGGACGCGCGCTTTGCTTGAACGGTTGATGCCATGGCCAGTGTCGAGCAACTCAAATGGAAAATCGAGCCTATCCGTTTCCGTAGCACGGCGTCATGTCTTTCGACAAACGGTCCCCGCGAGTCTTGTTGAAAGCCGGCACGGGGGCGAACTTGACATCCGATCCGACAATAGATACGATCCGTATCGTATAATAATATCGGAGGAAAGACGTGAAACTCGGACGAATTTCAGTCGCAACGCCGTTCGGATCCGTGACCCGTCTTGTCGCGGTGGACATCGCGAAGAGCAGGGTGATCGACCTTGCAACCGCGGAGATCCTGCGGCTGCGGGCGAAGGGCGCCACGCAGGAAGCTGCCCAGCGGTTCGCGTCCGCGATCTTCCCCGGCAGCATGTCGGCTGCGATCGCTCTCGGCGACATTTTCCTGGAGACTGCTCACGAGGCCGTACAGGCGCGCGCCGATGATGCCTCTACCGCAATCTCAAGCGTGAACTGGCTGAGCGCGATCGATCCGCCAGTCATCCGGGATGGCCTCACCTTCGTCAAGCACATCAAGCAATTCCATGAGCGCATTGGGGCCGAGCCGACCGAGGCGCTGCTCGAGATTCCGGGCTACTTCAAGGGTACGCCGTTCACCGCCGTCGGGCACGATGCCGAAGTGCCCAAGCCGTTCTATACCGATTATTTCGACTACGAATTGGAGCTTGGCTACATCGTCGGGCGCGTCTGCCACAACCTGACGCCCGACGAGGCGCAGCGGGCGATCTTCGGCGTGACGATCTTCAACGATTTCAGCGCGCGCGACATCCAGAAGCTCGAGATGAAGATCGGCATGGGCCCCGGAAAGGGCAAGGATTGTGCCTTCGGTATCGGTCCGTGGATCGTAACGATGGATGAGATCGGCCGTCTTGATGATCTTGAGATGGCGGTTCGCATCAACGGCAAGGAATGTTCGCGCGGCGATAGTGCCGAGACTATTTGGACGCCCGGTGAGTCGCTGGCTTACATGTCGATCTCGGAATACGTGCAGCCGGGAGACCTGTTTGCTTCGGGCACCGTCGGCAACGGATCCGGTCTGGAGATCGGCCGGAAACTTGAAGCCGGCGACGTCCTTGAACTCGAGGTCTCTCGGATCGGTACGCTTCGCACCAAGATCGGACCTCCGGAAGAAAAGCGCTGGTGGCCCGAGAAGCGCCAGAAGTTCTGGTGATCCGCCTGAGACAGCCCGGTCAGGGCTGGTAGCGCCCGAACCCAATCCGCTCAGATCCAATCGAGAATTACATCATCATGGCAAAACCCGTTCGCCGTATCGTGACCGGCCATCGCGCCGATGGCCGGTCGGTCATTGTCTTCGATGGTGCAGCACCCAACGTGCATGTTGTGCCGGGGACACCGGGGTTGGCAGGAACCGTAATCTGGGTTGCCGACAAAACTCCCGCGGACATCGTGCAGCAGGAGGAAACCGCTCCAGGGGATCGCACTCTCCCCATCGAGCCTCCGGCCGGAGGGAACGTTCTGCGTATCGCCGAATTCCCGCCGGACAGCCTCTACTCTCGCGACGAACTCGAGAGGTTCAGGGCGGGGATCGGCAGCCCCGAAGCCTTCGACACCAAGGCGCGGCACTTCTTCTTCCACAAGACGCATACGCTCGACTACGCGATCGTGCTGGAGGGAGAGATCTGGGCCTTGCTCGACGAGGGCGAGACGCTGATGCGGCCCGGCGATGTCTTGATCCAGCGCGGTACCAACCATGCGTGGTCCAATCGTTCCGACAGGATCGCCAGGGTCGCCTTCGTGCTGATCGACGCCGAGCACCAGTAAGAGTTGGGAGCAGCGTGAGTCGATGTCCAATCCGACCATCATTACCTGCGCTCTGACCGGTGCGGGGGACACCGTCGGCAGGAGTCCGGCGGTCCCTGTCACGCCAAAGCAGATCGCCGATCAAGCCATTGATGCGGCCAATGCCGGAGCTGCGGTCGTGCACATTCATGTGCGCGACCCCGCGACGGGCGCACCGTCGGTCGAATTCGACCTTTACGCGGAGGTCGTGGAGCGCATCAGGGGGGCCTCGACGGGTGTCATCATCAACCTGACCAGCGGACCGGGCTCCCTATATGCTCCAGATGGTTTGCGGCTGCAGCCAGCCCCTGGAGTCAACCCACCCATGACGCCACAGCAGCGGCTTGACCATATCCTCAAGCTCAAGCCGGAAATCTGCAGCCTCGACGTGGCGACGTTGAACTTCGGACGAATAGCTATGGTCAACCTCGTGAGCGATCTCGAGTTCATGGGGCGAACGATATCCGACGCCGGCATCAAGCCGGAGATTGAGGTCTTCGATCTCGGCCACATACGATTGGCCAAACATCTGCTGGAAATTGGGGTGCTGAAAGCTCCCACCTTCTTCCAGTTCTGTCTCGGCGTATCCTGGGGCGCGCCGGCCCAAGCCGACGTGCTGCAGCTGATGCGCAGCATGCTGCCATCCGGAGCGCTCTGGAGTGCCTTCGGCATTTCGCATGACCAGTTCAAGATCGCCGCCGCGGCGTGCGAGCTTGGCGGGCACGTGCGCGTCGGCCTCGAGGACAATCTCTACATCGCCAAAGGTAAGCTTGCCGGGAGCAACGCGGAGCTTGTCGAAGAGGCGGCTCGGATTGTGACGCGGCACGGATCGAGGCCGGCTTCGCCTAGCGAGGCGAGGAAGCTGTTGCTCGGCAGCTAACTCGCTTGCGCGCGCGATCCACGCACTCACTGCCGGGCTGAACAAGGAGCAACGCGCGATCGTCGACGCTGGTCTGCTGGTGCAGGTGGACGATCCTTTTCTCGCGGATCCTCACCGTCACATCGACGCTCGCGATCCATGCCTGCATTGCGGACCTGCTGACTGAGGAGACCGCCGTCACCGGCTATAGCGTCGGCGAGATGGCGGCGTGGAGCATCGCGGGAATCTGGACCGCCGACGAAGCGCTGCGGCTCACTGATATTCGCGCCCGGCTGATGGAAGATGTCGCTGAAACGGCTGGCCGATTGGGCTATATCCGCGGGCTCGGCGATGGCAGATCTTCATCGTCTTCCCGGAGATACTCCGCACCTGGAGACCTCGCTTGCACCGGGCGAACTGATCACCGCGGTGACACTGCCGCCTCCGATCGGCGGCCGGCGCGTCTACCGCGACCGCGCATCCTATGCGTTCGCCCTGGTCTCCGTCGCGGCGGTGCTCCAGCGCGACGGCACCGGCCACGTGGCGGTCGGCGGCATCGCTCCGAAGCCGTGGCGCGTCGAGGCGGCCGAGACCGAACTGCCGCGCGGAGCCAAGGGATTTTCTGCCCGCTTGCTTGCCGATGCGAGGCCCACCCAGAGCAATGCGTTCAAGGTGCCGCTCGTGGAGCGGACCGTTGCCGCAGCCATGAACGAAGCGAGGCAGCCATGAAGTTCGATACACCTGCGCAAACCAATCCCATCGATCGTCTGCGCGTCGTCGGGCGGCCGCACCCGCGCATCGATGGTCCGCTGAAGACCACCGGCAGGGCGACCTATGCCTACGAGCACAATGATGTCGTTGGCCATCCGGCCTACGGTGCCATCGTGGGCTCCGCAATCGGGAAGGGGCGCGTCGAGAAGTTTCATCTGGATGAGGCGCAGCGTGCGCCTGGCGTCCTCGCGATCGTCACGGCTGAGAACGCGGGCAAGATAGGCAAGGGCAAGTTCAATACCGCCAAGCTGCTTGGCGGTCCTGAGGTCGACCATTACCACCAGGCAATCGCCGTGGTCGTGGCTGAAACTTTCGAACATGCGCGTGCCGCTGCCGCTTTGGTCCGGGTCGACTACGCACCTACAGCAGGCAGGTTCGATCTCGATGAGGCGCTTAAGAATGCAGCTCTCGCCACCGATCCAAACGGTACCGACAAAGATGCGCCGCCGGAAAACCGCACAGGTGATTTTGAAAAAGCTTTCTCTGAGGCTCCGGTCAAGCTGGACGCGCATTACACGACTCCGGATCAGAGTCATTCGATGTCGGAACCGCACGCGTCGATTGCCAACTGGGCCGGCGACAAGCTGACCATCTGGACGTCGAGCCAAATGATAGATTGGGGCAGAACAGATCTCGCGGCCACGCTCGGCATCGCGAAGGAGAACATCCGCTTCATTTCGCCCTATATCGGCGGCGGTTTCGGCTGCAAATTGTTCCTGCGTTCCGATGCCGTCATGGCGGCTCTCGGGGCGAAGGCGGCCGGTCGTCCCGTCAAGGTCGCGCTGCCGCGGCCGATGATCCCGAACAACAAGACGCATCGGCCTGCCATCAGCCAGCGCATACGCATCGGTGCCGCCAAGAACGGACAAATCTTGGCGATCGCCCATGAAAGCGGATCGGGCGACCAGCCGGGCGGGCAGCCGGAAACGGCGATCAACCAGACTAGGCTCCTATACGCGGGGCCAATCGTCTCACATCGATGCGGCTCGCCGTCCTGGATCTCCCCGAAGGAAACTCGATGCGGGCTCCCGGCGAGGCGCCAGGAATGATGGCACTCGAGATCGCCATGGACGAGCTGGCCGAAAAACTTGGTATGGATCCGCTCGAGCTCCGTGTTCGCAACGACACTCAAGTCGACCCCGAGAACACGAAGCGTCCGTTCTCTGAGCGCAACCTCGTTCGCTGTTTGCGTGACGGTGCCGAGCGCTTCGGCTGGAAGAATCGGAACTCGGTCCCCGGCAAGGGGCGCGATGGCGATTGGCTCGTCGGAATGGGTGTGGCGGCCGCCTTCCGGAACAATCTTCTCGTGGTTCCGGCGCACGTGTTCGTCTGGGGCGCGACGGGCAGATCACGGTCGAGACGGACATGACAGACATCGGAACTGGAAGCTACACGATCATCGCGCAGACCGCGGCGGAGATGATGGGCGTCGATATCGGACGGGTGGCGGTCCGGCTTGGCGATTCATCCTTCCCGGTCTCGTCCGGGTCCGGCGGCCAATTCGGCGTGAATAGTTCGACCTCGGGCATCTATGCCGCGTGCGTTAAGCTGCGAGAGGCCGTCGCGCAGAAGCTGGGTTTCAACTCCGAGGATACGACCTTCGCCGACGGAGAGGTGCGCGGCGGCAACCGTTCCGCCCGACTCGTCGATGCTGCCCGCGACGGCGAGCTCGTAGTCGAGGATAAGATGGAGTGGGGTGATCTCAACAAGACCTACCAGCAATCGACATTCGGAGCTCACTTCATCGAGGCCGCCGTGGACAGCTTCACCGGCGAAATCCGGATCCGCCGCATGCTGGCGGTGTGCGCGGCCGGCCGCATCCTCAATCCCACGACCGCTCGGAGCCAGGTGATCGGAGCCATGACCATGGGGGCGGGCGCCGCATTGATGGAAGAGCTCGCCGTCGACAAGCGGCGCGGCTTTTTCGTCAACCACGACTTCGCCGGCTACGAGGTGCCGGTTCATGCCGACATACCGCATCAGGAGGTAATCTTCCTCGAGGAGGCTGACGACCAGGTTTCCCCGATGAAGGCAAAGGGCGTCGCCGAGCTCGGCATCTGCGGGGTGGCCGCCGCTGTCGCCAATGCTGTTTACAATGCGACGGGCGTGCGCATTCGCGACTATCCCGTGACGCTGGATAAACATATTGAGGCTCTGCCGCCGGTGTCATGATTCGCATCACTAGCGTACGCTTCGTGCGTCATTCAGCCGGCGACAGACCTGGATCGATACCGGTCAGGGCTATGGATACATCCCAAAGCCGCCCCGCAAGCGCAGGGTCAAGCGCCTCGGCCGATCGGAAAGCCTCCCCTGAAGCGCCTCTGACGCCGCGAAACTGTTGGGGACCCATCACACGCCTCTTAATCAGCGGCTCTAGCGGAATCCTTCGCTCGCGGGGGCGGTCAGAATCGGAACGTCCGCGCCGGCCCGATCGTCGACATTCTCGACTTTGTCGCGATCCAGGCGGCGAGGCCTCTCAGAATTCACTTGGCTCACTTTGTGAGGGCCCCCACGCCGAAGACTGAATAAGGTATCTCAGCTCCGATGGGTGTGGGGAAGGGCGGTAGCGCTCTCCCGCTACCAAATCCAGCGTAACCCCTTGATTTCCCAGGCTTGGCCGATCGATGTTTCGACGCGAGGGATGTCTCATTGATACATCCGGAACGGTCGCAGATCAAATTCCGGGGCCAAACCGATCGCACAACATGACGCCGGTGAACGAGCCACCCCAGCGACAGCGCTTCATCGCCGCCGATCAGTCCTTCAGCGATTGAAGCGGCCGTTGGTGCAAATCTTTCTGTTGGCGGATAACGTATCGTAGTCGCCGCTGCGTAGGAAACGACAGATCGACGTCTGCATGTCTACCCCAAGGTCTGAAGTTGCTACGCCGGCTCCGCCATTCGGCCTCTTCCAAGCTCACCATGGGTTCCGTCATTGCGGCGTGTGCCGGCAAATAGCGCGCGCCCGTGTCGGAGAATACCATGCGGAACGACGTCAGGCCGTCCACGATGTCGGCTCCGGCAAAAATAGAGAGGTATCATGAAGGGGCGAGCCCGCCGAAGACGTGGATGGGCCTGTAGACGTCATTCGCATCAAGCAACGCGCGCAGACGGGCAACGAATGTCAACCTCTCAAAGAAAGTGCCGCCGGCTTCCTTCTCCGTCACGCCGACGATATCAAAAAGCGAGAGCGATCTGGCGAGCTCCGCAATCAACTCTATGGTGAGTCTCTCGCCGTCGCGAGGCTTTAGCAAGAAGGCGCTTCCAAGCCTCTGGTCACTTGCTTCATGTGCGGCGACAATCTATTCCCCGATCGTCAATTCCGTGCGGTCGTAGCTAACGGCAATAACGGGCTTGCGACGTCGATCCCCCTCAACGTTTCGGCGTGGAGCTCGGGCGACCAAGGAAACGCCGCGTGATCAACGTTACCGCCTCGAAGCTTGCCCTCCTCGTCGACGAGTTTTTCGCAACCGCCGCTGTCAACGATGATCAGTTGCGCCGTGAAGCGCGACCCTAGATCAAATATCCATGTGAATTTCCCAACGAGGGTGTGACGTTCGGGACGCAGGGCTCGCGGGTTGCGCGTGCGATTTACAATGCACGTGTAACCTATTGATCTATATAGGCCGATTGAATGATCATTTTACAGCTAAGTACCTGTTTGTGTTCGTAGAACATGAGACTCTTAATCAGCGGGTCCCAGGTTCGAGCCCTGGTGCGCCCACCATCGCGAAATCAAGCACTTACAGCTGATCTGGGATTCGCCATTCCAACAAGCTGGTCAGCGGCTGTGACGGCAAGCCAGCTGCATTTGTCGGCGCCTCGTGGCCCAGCTCAAGTGGCAGGCCAGATAGCTCAGATGCGCCGCGCGGACTCAGCGACAGAGCCTGATCGGGGGATATCGAATGTCAGTGTCGTTCCGTCTGATCCGGAGCGGATGTCGAATGTCGCCCCGATCCTGCCTGCGCGCTTGCGCAGGCTGATGAGGCCCGTACCGCCGGTCCTCGGCTGCGCGGCATCGAAGCCGCGGCCGTTGTCCTCGATCGTCAGGCGCAGCCGGTCATCCCGCCTTCGCAGCCCGATATGAATGCGGCTTGCTTCGCTGTGCTTCAGCGCATTGGTCAGGCTCTCCTGCAGGATGCGCATCCAGTCCAGGCCGAGCCGCGATGGCAAACGATGGGTCGCGAGCCCGTCCGTGTCCCATACGCAGGCGATACCGCGACTTTCGCAGAGCAGCGTGAAACGACTGCGCAGCGGCGCCAGCCATTCGGAGAGATCTTGCTCCTCGGTCTGATATCCAGTCGAGACGTCGATCACGGCGCGCAGTTCCTCGCGCAGCTCCTTCAGGACGGAAAGAAAGCGATCACCGCTCATCGTCATCGGCGAGTGCTCGAGCAGCGCGATGTTATTGACCAGTGTGCCGCCCAGTCCATCATGCAGGTTGTGCGCGAGGTTCGCACGTTCATCGAGGCGCGTATTGGCGAGCGCCAGCTCGTGTTGCTGACTCAGAGTGAGCGCGAGTTCCTCCCGCGTCGCCGTTATCTTGCCGACCAGTTCCTCGTTGAACCGCTCGATACGCTTGAGACTGGCGACATAGTGCCAGGCCAGGACAAATGCCATGCTGGCGAGCCGAAATTGCGACAGGCCGGCGGAAGCGTACATGGTCCCGCTGATGACGCCGCTGAACAAGGCGACGTCATAGACGCCGCCGCCGAAGATGATCATGTTGACGATGTTGAGAACGATATGGTCGATGCGACGGCTCTTCCACGTCAGACCTAGGAACAGGAAGCATGCGATGAAATAAACGATGGTTGCCGCAAGCGAAAGGATGATACGCGTGGTCGCGATCTGGTGCGGCGGTGCGAGCGCCATCCAGAGGGTGCCGGCGGCAAAACCCAGCCACAAACCTCCCTCAACGAAGCGAAAATGCCGTCCCGCAAAACGGATGCAAAACATCGCGAAGGTGGCGACGGTCGCCATGAAAGCGATCATCGTGAACCGCGCCGATCCGTCGGTCGTCGCAAACGGCCATGGGCTGATCGCGACATAATTATAGCTATAGAGCGCCCAGGCGATCGACATCAGCGCGTACCAGCCGTACGCGGTCTCAGAACGGCGCATCGTCCAGACGACGAGGAAAAATCCGCCCAGCGTCAGCGTCACGGCAAGGCTGACGAGCGGCAGGTCATGCCGCAGCAGTTCGGCTCCGGCGAAGTGGGACTTGAGCTCGGCGGCGTCGCCGATCATGACCTCGCCGAGCCCGGGTTGATACGCGGACAATCCGGAGATGCGAACGAGCAGGACGTTGTCCTTGTCGCGCAGAAGCTCGGCCGGCAATCGGAAGTAGCGCGACACATTCCAGGAGCGGGAGAGCGGTTCAACCAGGCTGGCGTCCCGATCCAGCATCGCGCCGTTCAACCATGCCGCGCCGGCGAGTGTCCAGTAGTCGAACATGACCGCGATCGGCCGCGAACTGTCGGCATGGTCGAAGGTCAATCGATACCAGGTGACGCCGTCGAAACCCCGCCAGCGTCGGCTCCAGTCGTCCGGCAGCGTGACCTTGACCCAACCGCTGGCCGGAGGCGTGTCCGCGTCCCAGCCGGACTGCACCGCTTCGACGGCTTTGAACGAGGGCTGAGGCAGCTCGCCGGCGAAAGCGATCTCACCGAAGATCAGCAATGCCACAATGAGGAAGAAGAACCGGCTAGGCGAGCAGGCCATGCATCCGCGCTTCGTACACGGCTTCAGTCCGCGAACCGACAGCCAGCTTCTTGTAGACGTTCTTGATGTGGCACTCGACGGTCAGCCGCGACAGCGTCAGCGCCGAGGCGATTTCCTGGTTGGTCAGCCCCTTGGCGACGAACCCGAGGATCTCGACCTCGCGCGCGGTGAGGATCGGACGCTTGGCCGTGGCCGGTCGGCTGGGTGCGTGAACAGCCGGATTGATCATGCCAAGAATGCGCTTGGCGACGAAGGGGTCGATTGGAGCGCCGCCGCGCAACGTGCTGCGGATCGAGAGCGAGATTTCGATATCGTCTCGCTCCTTGAGCAGATAGCCGGTGGCGCCGGCCTGCAGCGCCTCGAGGATGACATGCTCGTGGCTCCAGGCCGAGATCACCAGGATCGGCAGGGCGCCATCCTGCCCGTGCAGATCGCGGATCAGGTCGATGCCATTGCCGTCGGGCAGGCCGACATCGATCAGCACCATCGCAAAGGGCTGGTCGGCAAGGCAGGTGTGGGCGTCCGCGATGCTGACGGCGAAGCGCAGCGCCTCTTCGGCATAACCGAGGTCCATGAGAATGGACTTCAGCCGCGCATGCATGACCGGCTCGTCTTCGACGAGCAGCAGCGGGCTCGGAAGCAGCGGGTCGGAATTCTCTGGAGCGCGCGCGCTCATCTTTGCCTTGCTCTGGATCAAGAAGCTGCGGTGACGAAGCCGCATCAAACTCTACATGATCTGTCAGGAAACAGAAGCCACGGAGCGGCGTTTACGAATTGTTATTCTTACTTGGATGGCAAGAGATGCCTACCTGATTTCAGGTATTTCGTTTTTTTGGATTTATGGAAATTTGAGCGAGGTTGGCCGAATCTGTCGGCAGCTATTCTTCGATCTTGCAGTGACCTCGCATGTCGCCTTGCGCCACAGGTCCGGCCGGACGACGGGCGTCGGTGCGAGACGATGTCAGGTGGAGGCGCCGTGCCGCTTCGGCGCGCGGTGGAGAGCAGGGCGCGCATGTGGAAGATTGCGGTGTTGGCTGTTGCGGTGGTCGCGGAGCTGGGTGGTTCGCTCGTCGCCGTTCGGGCCGAGGATCTCGCCCTGCATGACGCCGTATCGATGACGGGCGTAGCGATGTTCCTCAATTCCGGCGCGCCGGGCCTGATCGTCGCCGTCGTGCGCGGAGACGATAGCGTCGTCCAGGGCTATGGCGAGACCGCGCCCGGCAGCAAGGTCGAGCCGGATGGAAAATCCATCGTCAGGCTCGGATCGGTCTCGAAAGTCTTCGCAACCGATCTGCTGGCCGCGATGGCGGCCGAAGGGCGCGTCGGTCTCACGGATCCGCTGTCGCGCTACGCCCCGGTGGGCGTCACGATCAAATCGTTCGGCGACCAGCCGTTCAGTCTGCTCGACCTTGCCACTCATTCGGCGGGTCTGCCGCGGGAACTGCGCGATCCGTCCGTGAAGGAGGACGACGGCAATCCCTTCCTGGCGTTCCGGCGGGACTACTATTGGAAATGGCTAGAGCAGAACGCGCCGGCTTACACGCCCGGCACTACGGCGATGTATTCGAATTTCGGTTTCGGGTTGTTGGGCGAAGCCTTGGCGAAGGCCGGGGGCAGGCCCTATTCCGACCTGCTGCGGGACAAGGTCGTCGGTCCGCTCGGCTTGAGCGACACCACCACGCGCCTGTCGGATCGGCAGAAGCCGCGCCTGATGGTCGGCCTCGATCCTTTCAACAAGCCGGATCCGAATTGGGAGGTGCCGCAGATCATGTTCGCCAGCGCGGGCGTGTATGCGACAGCGGACGACATGGTCCGCTGGATGCGCTGGCATCTGGCGAATGACGAAAAATCCCGCGCGGCGCTGTCTTTCGCCCATGCGCTCTGGCGTCCGCATGACGGCCTGTCGCGCGTGGTCGGCGCCGAAGTGACGGGGTCGGACGGCATGGCGCTTGGCTGGATCGTCAGCCGTCCGCGCGACGGCGTGCCGCTGCTGCTCGGCAAGAGCGGCGGCATCGGCGGCTTCATGACCTATGTGGTGCTGTCGCCGAACCGCAAGCTGGGAATCTTCGTGGCCGCAAGCCGCGTCAACTTCGCGATGTTCGAGGGGCTGCGGACGGCGGTGCGCGGGCTTGCGGCCGAGCTTGCGCCGGCCGGGCCTTAGGCAAGCGAGCAGCCGCGGTGAGCAATTCTCCAGCAAACTGGAAACGGCAGCGGCAAACCAGGAACAGGCCATGAAGCTGGTCTATGGACGTCGGGGGCAGTCTCCGCA
>NZ_PTFE01000058.1:0-51369 GCF_002936975.1 Bradyrhizobium sp. AC87j1 | reverse complement strand
CGGGCCGGGCTCCTATGCCTATTACGGCGGCGGCTATTACGATGACCCCTACTACTATGGCGACAGCTACTATGATGAGCCGTCCGTGGCGGTGGTCCCCGATGGCGGCGGCGACTCCTCGGCCTATTGCGCGCAGCGCTACAAATCATATGACCCGGCTTCGGGGACTTATCTCGGTTATGACGGCCAGCGGCATCCCTGCCCGTAAGGCGGCCTGAACGATCGATGCAACAAATCGCATGGGCGGCGCCGGCCATCACCGGCGCCGCCCATGTCTGTTCTGCGAGCCGCTGCAGTTTCGCCAGTCGTCTTGCCGATCGCGTTCGGCCTCGCGATCCCCTCGACTTTGCTTCAACCCTTTCATCGAAGCTGCTCGCACTTCGCGTGTCGCGTGCGCCCTCGCGCGAACCATGACACATAGATGACGCGTGGCCCGAAATTAGACATGGAACACGCGCCGCAGCCTATGCACCGCACCGTGCATATCTACCCCGATCCAATCCAAAATTGACCCGAGGCACGATTCGCGGATATCACCAATCACAGTGGGGACTTCGATTACTGGGAAGTGTCATGCCGCGTATTCTCGTGGTTGATGACGATCCGATGGTCGGCGCGACCATCGAGGTCCTCCTCCAACGTCAGGGCTTCGACGTCACGCTGGCCGACGGCGGCGAAACAGGACTGGCTGCGCTGGAAGCGCAGGCCTTTGAGGTGATGCTCGTTGATATCTTCATGCCGCATATGCGCGGCTTCGAATCCATCCGCATCTTTCATGAGCGCGCGCCGGCTACTCCGCTGATCGCGATGTCCGGCTATGCCTTCGCCTCATCCGCCTCGCCCTCTCCCGATTTCCTTCGCATGGCGCTGGAGCTCGGCGCAACGCGCTGCCTGCGCAAGCCTTTCACGCCGGACGCGCTGCTGACCACGATCCGGGAGTGCCTCGCCGGTCCGGGCGAGAGCGCACAGCCGAAGGACAAGAAAGAATCCCCTTGATCCCAACGCAGCGCGTCATTCTCGGTGCCGGACTTGCCATCCTCCTGATCATCACCGCGGCGTCGATCGCCCTCGACGTCAAGTCGCGGTCCGATGCGACGTGGGTCAATCACACCGTCCAGGTGCAGAAGCGGATCTCCGATCTGCGCGTGCTACTGCGCCGCGCCGAGAGCGCCGCGCGCGGCTATGAACTCTATCGCAACCAGACGCTCGCCGACGAATTTCAGAGCGTGCGGGTCCAGATCGCGCCAGCGCTGGCCGAGCTGAAGCGCGGCGTGCGCGACAATCCCGATCAGGTCGCGCTGCTGGAGGGCACCGAACCGCTTGCGCTGCGCCGGATCGAGATCGCCGCCGAAGCGATGCGCCTGCGCGCGGCGAACGACCAGGCCGGCATTACCGCGCTCAACAGCAAGGCCGAGGGCCGCGGTCTGATGGACACGGTGATGGGCAATCTCGACCATCTGAGCGCGGATGAAGAACGCCTGCTCACCGCGCGCTCCCAGGATTCACGCCGTACCGGCATCGTGCTGCTCGGCATCGACGTCGCCGGCGCCGTGCTGATCCTGCTGCTGGTGGCGCTGGTGATGCGCGAGAGCCAGCGCGCCACGGTGCAGCTGCAGAGCACGCTCGAGCAAACACAAGCCGCCAAGCACGCGCTCGAAGCGGCGGTGGCCGAGCGCACCGAGCATCTGGTGACCGCGCACGACGAACTGCGCCTGTCGGTCAACGTGCTGCAAAGCACGTTTCACAGCATGGCGGAGGCGGTGCTGGTCATCGACGCCGAGGGCAACGTCCTGCTGTCCAATCCGGCCGCGGAGCGCATGCTGCTGCATCGCGCCGGCATGAATCTGCGCAATCTGCGCGCGCTGTCGGATGTGTCTCACGGCGACGGCGTCACGCCGATGAAGGCCGACGAGCTGCCCTCGGTGCGCGTGCTGCGCGGCGAGCAGTTCGAGGACCTGGAGATGATCGTCCGCCCGCACAGCGGCAATCCTCCCCGCCATCTCATGATCAGCGGCCGGCCGATGCTGGACGGGCAAGGCGACATCACGGGCGCGGTGCTGGTCTATCACGACGCCACCATGTCGCGCGAGACCGAGCGGCAGCTGTACCAGTCGCAGAAGCTGGACGCGATCGGCAAGCTGACCGGCGGCGTCGCGCACGACTTCAACAACATGCTGACCGTGATCTCCGGCAACACCGAGACGCTGGTGGCGAGCCTGAAGCAGCAGCCCGAGCTCCAGCGCGCGGCGCGGCTGATCGACGATGCCGCCGAGCGCTGCGCCGAGCTGATCCAGCATCTGCTCGCGTTTGCGCGCAGGCAGCCGCTGCAGCCGCGCAACGTCGAGATCAACGCCGCGATCGCGGACATCGCGAAACTCCTGCGTCCCACCCTCGGCGAGCAGATCCAGATCGAGACCGTGCTGGAACAGGGGCCGATGACCGCGCATATCGATCCATCCCGGCTCACCAATGCCGTGCTCAACATGGCGATCAACGCGCGCGACGCCATGCCGAACGGCGGCAAGCTGCTGCTGGAGACCCACCGCGTCGTGCTGGATGAGGCCTATGCGCAGGCCCATGCGGACGTGGTGGCCGGCCCCTACGTCATGCTCGCCGTCAGCGACACCGGCACCGGCATGTCGCCCGACATCCAGCAGAAGGCGTTCGAGCCCTTCTTCACCACCAAGGAAGTCGGCAAGGGATCAGGCCTCGGCCTTTCCATGGTCTACGGTTTCGTCAAGCAGTCCGGCGGCCACATCAAGATCTACAGCGAGGAAAGCCACGGCACCACGATTAAACTCTATCTGCCACCGGGCGAAGGCACGGCGGACGTCGCAGCCGCCGCCGCGCCGCAGGTCGAAGGCGGCGCCGAGATCATCTTCGTCGTCGAGGACGACAACCTCGTGCGCAACTTCGTCACCGCGCAGCTCGAGAGCCTCGGCTACAAGACGATTGCCGCGCCCGACGGCCGGACGGCGCTGGAATTGATCGCGGCCGGCCAGCCGTTCGATCTCCTCTTCACCGACGTCGTCATCCCCGGCGGCATGAGCGGGCGCGACCTCGCCGACGAGGTGGCCAAGCTGCGGCCGGGTGTGAAGGTGCTCTACACCTCCGGCTACACCGACAACGCCATCGTCCATCACGGCAAGCTCGATGACGGCGTGATGCTGCTGACAAAGCCCTATCGCCGCAACCAGCTCGCCGAGATGATCCGGAAAGCGCTGAATGGCGGGACGATGACGGCGAGCTAGGGCGTGTACTCATAAATCCGCGATGTCCGCTTATCCCCCAACAGCGGCGCAGTAGCGGACATAGCAGGAGGTCCGAGAAGGGCCAGGAGAGGACCTTCCGGGTACCTCTTCGATCGTCTCATCGCCGCGCGCACGCAATCGCGTCGGGACTTCAAGTTAGAGGCGCCCACGGCGACCCGCAATCGGTTGGCCAAGTCGCACCACTTTCGTCGTGCCGCTGGGATCATTCGCTGGTTTCGGCGAGCGGCGGCGCAGAAAGAAGGATACACCGCAAAGTGTCTGCTTCCTCCACACGACGCGACAGAAGAACACCCCGGAATGGCCGTCGAAGGACAGCACAAATTCGTGAGCAAATATGTGGTACGGCGTGGAGATGCAGGCACCCAGGGCGCTGATGTCGCGCACCACGCATGGATGCGTTCCGCTCATTTCGCCAAATGACAGCCGAGCCGCCCGGTTGATCGGTATCCGCTTCATTACACGACGTTCGATCATGGCGAGTGTCTCCGAACCAGGACGCCCGGTCGAACGACCGCAGCGATCTCGATGGCACCCTTTGAGAGATCGGTTTTCCGCTCCCGCCGACGCGCGGAAAATAACAATGGTCTGTGTACGTTGATCTGCGCGGCGTGTGCTAACCAGCAGGATTATTGTCTCATTAAAATTGGATCGGATTAAATGGTTAATCCGAGCATTCGATTCGGGATCTGGAAGCTGAAAAAGCCTTCTCAAAGACGCTTTTTTACGCCCTTTGTGCGGTGCTTCACAACTGTTTCATGAGGCTGGGCTACAATTAAATTGGGAGCCTGGGTCTTTTTACATTTTTCCGACGACGATTATTTAGGAGTCGCAGTAGGGGGTGCTGATGTGTAGTCCTGGTCTGGTGCGCGACCGCATCGTGGTCCTGCGCGAACGCGTCGGGTTGCTGAGCTCTCAGCTGGCAGAGCTTCAGAGGCTTCGTGGCCGGGCAGAAGAGGTCGAGAAACGGAGGGCCGAAAGACGTCCAAAACTTTCGGGTATCGCTGTGATGCGTCGCCGATTGCAGCGATAGTGACAATTGCGGAGTGTTCGACCGCGGCGTGATCAGAGGTGCATGCAACCTCCAGCTTCCGTCGAACATCGCTTCGGGGCGCAAAAACAGACCTCGATTGGTTTTTTGGTCTCCTGAGGGTCAAACTGAGTAGAGCTCGGACTGACCAAATCTGGTCCGGTATGCTCTGCTGAGCAGACGCCGGCACGCCGCGCCGCCACTTCGCAATCGGGCCAACAGGTGACATCAGTGATCTGAGCCAAGCGTGTCCGACCTGAGCCTCTCCATCCTTAAGGATGCTGCTGGAGCCCGCGCCAATTGCAACGCGGCTTCAATGCCGCCATCCAAAATTGCCTGCGCTTCGGCCGCGTCGGGCACCGCCCGCGCAAACTGTAGCGTGCCCACCATGAGGCCGAAGATGGCCCTTGCTCGGCGGTGCTTCGGTTCAGGATCTGCGCCGGGTAGCAGCGCGGCCAAAGTCGCAACGTAGCTTCCCAGCGCTTTCTCGTAGTCTTGCCTGGTGTTCAGGGGCTGGCGCGCGATTTCCGGAAGCAACGCCGCGGAGGGGCACCCTTGCGCGGGGGCTTCGAGGTGCGCGCGGTTCAGGTACCGCTGGATCGCGCCTTCAAGATCAAGGCCGTTGAGCTGACCTTCATCGAGGCAATGCTGCTGGTCATCAAGCGCGCACGCCAGCGCTGCGCGAACAAGCGCATCCTTGGACTCAAAGTGCGGAGAGAATGCCCCTTTGGTCAGACCGACCTCGCCCATAATCGCGGCAATCCCGGTTGCAGAGATGCCGTCCCGGCGCATGCATTTGGATGCCGCATTGATGATGTGCCGTCGTGTCGCCAACTTATGACCTTTCTCGAAGCGCATCTCATCTCACTCCACTAATGTCTCCGAGACGACAGAGCCCCGCGTCAGATCGCGGTCGGCTCAGCAGCCAAAACGCCTTCGATCTTGCGGGCAAGGGCTAAAAGCATGCGGTCGCTTCCTAAAGGAGCGTCCAACTCAAGGCCAATCGGCAGCCCAGCGCGAGATAGGCCAACGGGAAGACTGATACCCGGCAGCCCCACGCTGCTCGCTGACAGCGTATGATTCGCCAAGGCGAGATAGCTGACGTCCTGGCCCGCGATATGGACGGTCTCCTGCTCGTCGATCAAAGGCGCCGTACATGGCGTGGTCGGCTGCAGAATGACCAGCGCCCCACGAGCGACGAACGCCGCATTGAGCCGGTGCTGGATTTCAGGCCGACTCACGTTGAGCGCCGTCTGATACGCCTCTGCCGAGATGGCACCTGCACCGCTCGGCAGCACAACGTGGCCCCACGCCTGCCGAAGTTGAGGCTTGAGGCCCTCGTAAATCGCCTCAAATGTTGTCGGAATGTCATGATGGCGGAGGAATTCCGAGATTGCGCCCCTTGTCTCATGAGCGAAGATGCCCCATGTCGCGGTCTGGATGAGGGCATTGAAATCATCGCCAAGGTTTAGCTCGACGACCTCCGCGCCAGCGTGCTGCAGCCGCCGAACCGCCTCGCGGAACCGGCTTTCAACTTCCGAGTCCACGAGATCCAAGAACTGCCGTGGCGCAAAGGCCAATCGAACTCCCTTGAGATGATAGTCGCTGTCTGAGAACTCTGCTGGCTCTTCGCCAGTCACGACTTGGTCCAGCAGGACGCAGTCCTCGACGCTTCTGGCAAATGCACCTGTCGTGTCGAGCGTGTGGGAGATCGGAGCAACGCCTTTGCGCGGCCATCGCCCGGTGGTCGGCTTGAATCCCACGACACCACAGAACGATGCAGGCACCCGGATCGACCCAACGGTGTCACCGCCCAACGAGGCGGGAACGATGCCGGCAGCCACAGATGCCGCAGAGCCGCTCGAGGAGCCGCCCGACACGCGCTCTCGTACGTGCGGATTCTTCACCTGGCCGTAACGTGCGTTATGGCCGGTCAAGCCGTAGGACATCTCTACGAGGTTGTTCTTCCCGAACACCAGGGCGCCCGCACGCTTTATGGCACCGACAACGTCCGCATCTTCGCGCGGCACGAAGTGAGCGAGGCCATCGAGACCGAGGCTCGTAGGCATCCCTTTCGTCAGATAACTGTCTTTCACGCCGAGCGGCACGCCAAGTAGCGGAGCCGCCGATCCGGCGACACGGGCTTTGTCCGCGTCCCTCGCGGCCTCCAAGACGGCCGCCTCGTCGATGGCTATGAAGGCATTAAGCTCGGTCAGCGTTCGCGCACGCCGTAGAAGCGCCGCGGTGTATGCCTCCGATGTGATTTCGCCACCGCGAATAGCTGCTGCAGCGGCCGCGAGTCCCAGCGAGGAGCGATCCATGAATTCTTCTTGAGCCATCGGGCCCGAAACGGCGGTGATGTCGTTCATGAAGACCTCGCAAAGAACGGTTTGCCGCATTCCGCTGCCGCCCTGTAGCAGCTCAGCGCAATGCCATTACGGTCATAATATTAAATTACGATCGTAATTCAATGGAGATGACGAGCTTCTCTGCACACATGAACGTGAGGTGCCGACACGCGCTGTATTGAGCCGGCGATTGTTAGAAGGGTACGCCCGCTCGGGTCACAAGCAGTAATGCTCTGGCCGATTAGAAGATCTCCGCTCGTACCGTAGATGAGGTCGAGGGCACTGGCTCAGATTGTGAGTTCCGGTTGTTCTCTTGAGACGCCGTAGCTCGCCAGGATCCGCGCCCGAGGTGTTTAGACACCGCGCTATGCAACGAGTAAGGCCGTATTGATCTCGATCGGACCGGTCTCAAGCAAAAATCAAGCGCATCTCAAGGACAAATCGCCTCACCAGCCCAATCTCTGAGCATGCTCTCGGCGACAAATGTTGGAGCCGGTGTCGCGACAGTCCGCTTGCGGAGCGCGATACCGAGCGCAGTCACCAGATGCACAGCTAGGATCATGGTCTGCGGCCGGAATTGACGGCGCAGCTTCGACAGGTGCTCGCATGAAAAGACGAGAGTTCATCTTGTTGATTGGTGGAGCATTGGCCTGGCCTGCGATCGCACGGGCGCAGGGCGGAGCCAAGCTGCATCGGATCTTCTGGGTCTCCACCGAGTCCCAACCAGATCCCTTCCTGGACGGCTTTCGCGAGGGAATGCGCGCACTGGGATACGTCGAGGGCAAGACCGTAACCTTCGAGACGCATTATGCCCCCGGAGATCCGCAGGCACTGCGCAAGATCGTCTCCGAATTGCAGCGAGGGGATATCGACCTTGTGGTCTCGAGCGGTCCGGCGACACGCGTCATGACTGCGGTCACCGACGTCCCCGTGCTGTTTGCATTGAGCGGTGACCCCGTCGCTTTGGGTGTGGTGAAGAGCCTTGCTCACCCCGGCACCAATTTCACCGGCAGCACATTCCTGTCGCTCGAGCTGGCAGGAAAGCGCGTTGAGCTGCTCAAGGACATTTATCCAAAGCTGCGAAAACTGGCGGTCTTCTCGAACACGGATCATCCGGGAGAGCCATTGGAATGGCGTGCGACTTTGGAGTCGTGCCGGAATCTCGGCATTGAGGCAGCCTACGTTCCGTTCTGTGGCGCCCGCGAAATCGAGAATGGGTTGATGGCTGCCGGCAAGGTGGACGCGGATGCTCTCCTCGTGTTTCCCGATGTTGTGACGCTGGTGCATCGTGCGAAGATTGCGGAGTTTGCAATCGCGCACCGGCTGCCTTCGATGTTTGGCTGGTCTGAATATTGTGACGCTGGAGGTCTCTTGAGTTACGGCGCAAACCAGCGCACGACCTATTATCGGCTTGCCACTTATGCCGATCGCATCCTGCGCGGTGAAAATCCGTCAGACCTTCCGGTGATGCGCCCCGAGAAGTTTGAACTGGCAGTCAATCTGAAGACAGCCAGGCTTCTGGGTATCGACCTGGATGTGTCGTCGATCCTGTTTCGCGCCAGCAAGGTGATCTCCTGAGAGTAGTTATGACGGACGGTGCTGCGCAGTCCTCTTCGTGTACGATGCCCCCGCGTCGCTCGCTGTTCTGCAAGTACTTCGCGACGTTGTTTGTCGCCGCGGTCGTGCCTCTGATACTCGGCGCGGCCGTCGAGGCTTCTTTCGGTTACCGAGACCAGCGCCGCCAGATCAGCGCGGTGCTGCAGGCCGATGCTCGCGCGGCGTCCGACAGGATCGAGGCGTTCACCGATGGCATCCGAGATCAGCTGGGTTGGATGGTACAGCTTCCCTGGTCTGCCGGAGACGATGCGCAACATAAGATCGATGCCTTGCGCCTCCTCCAGCAGGTGCCCGCAATCGTTTCGGTTTCGCTTCTGGATGAGACCGGTACCGAACGGGTCTTTGTTTCCAGGCTGCATCTGAACAGGACCGGGCGCGGCATTGATATGTCTACGGATCCCGCTGTTCTGGGCGCACGCGCCAACAAGGTTTGGTACGGACCGGTTCAGTACCAGCGAGATTCAGAGCCCTACATGAGGATCGCGGTTGCCGGGAGCCTGCCGGCCGCGGGGGTTGCGATCGCCGAGGTCAATCTGAAGCTGATCTGGGATGTCATCGCAGCCATTAGAATTGGCGAGACCGGCTACGCCATTGTCGTCGATGATTCCGGTCATCTGATCGCACATCCCGATATCAGTCAGGTCCTGCGCGGCCGCGCCAGCTCGGGCAGTTTCGGCCGGATCAAGCATCTCGCCGGCGCGGCGAGCGGAGCGGCGGTGATAACCGGGGACCAAGGCAACCCGGTAGTGGCGCTATCCGTTCAGGCCGCCGATGTGGGATGGACGGTGATCGCGATGCAGCCGGCCTCGGAAGCCTTTGCATCAATTCGCGCGGCGTTGTGGCGCTCGTCAATTCTCATTGCCTTTGGTGTTCTCATCGCCCTGGCGCTCGCCTATTGGCGCGCGCACAGAATGTCCGGCCCGATCAAGCAACTGGAAGAGGGCGTGGAGCGGATCAGAACCGGACAATTCGAGCATCGCATCAAAATCTTCAGCGGTGACGAGTTGCAGCAACTGGCATTGCGCTTCAATGAAATGGCTTCTGAACTGGCGATCTCGCAGCAGAAATCTGCGCGGATCGAACGGCTGAAGCAGTTCCTGCCATCACAGGTCGCCGAATTGGTCGAGCATTCTCATGAACTGCTCGAAGGGCAGCGACGCGAAGTGGCTGTCATTTTTGGCGACTTACGCGGCTTCACGGCGTTCTCCACGCGCAATGAACCCGATGTCATCATGGCCGTCATGCGGGAGTATTACGAGGCCGTCGGCGCCGTGACGACTCGTCACGAGGCAACGCTCATCGGCTTTGATGGCGACGGAGTCATGCTCCTGGTCAATGCCCCGGTCGCATGCGAACAGCCGGCAACTCAAGCGGTCCGGCTCGCGATCGACCTGCAAATGACGGTGCAGTCCCTTGCCGGAAAATGGTGCGACGCCGGCCACGCGATCGGCTTTGGTGTGGGCGTTGCCATGGGACCGGCAACGGTAGGAACGGTTGGTTATAACGGTCGGCTAGACTACACGGCGATGGGCGCCGTGGTGAATTTGGCGTCGCGGCTCTGCAATCTCGCGAAGGACGCGCAGATTTTGGCTGATCCCACTATCGCTGGAAGGGTAAGGGATAGCGTTCCGTTGGCATCGCTCGGACAGCGGACCATCAAAGGCTACGACCAGGCCCTCGAAGTCTTTGCTGTCGCACCTGCTGACCTGCCGTTGAAAGCGCCGGGCTCGGGACAACGCCGGCGAGAGAAAGAGCCTCAGGACCACTGATACCCCGGCGTCCGGACGGCTAACGCGTCGCCAGCACCACCGCCGCCAACGTGAAGATCAACGCCGCGATCTGCCCTGCCCCCAGCGGCTCGCCAAGCGCGAGCGCGGAGGCGACGACGCCGATGACGGGCACCGCCATGGTCCCGATCGCCGCCACCGAGGCCGGCAGGCGGGCGAGTGCTGCGAACCAGCTGACATAGGCGATGCAGAACTGCACCACGGTCGAATAGACCAGCAGCCACCAGCCGACCGGCGTCACCTGGGAGAGATGCGCGGTCTCGACCAGGAGGCCGATGATCGAGATCGGCAGGCAGCCGATCCCGATCTGCCAGGCCGCGGCCGTGATCGGCGGCAGATGGATCGGGTACTTCTTCGAGAACACCGTGCCCACCGCGAAGCCGAGCGCGCCGCAGAGCGCCATGATGATGCCCGGCAGCTTCTCGACGCTGGCGGCGATGCCGTTGCCGCCCATGATCGAGGCAAGCCCGACAAAGGCCATCACCAGCCCCAGCGTGCGCGGCACGGTCGGGCGCTCGCCGAGCACCGGCCAGGCGATGATGGAGGCCCAGACCGGCATTGTATAGGCGATCAGCGCTGCCTCGCTCGCGGGCAGCCAGAGCAGCGCCAGGCCCATCAGCACCATCCAGCCGGTGACGTTGAGCACGGCGGCGGTCAGGAGGCGCGGCCAGATCGCGGGGTCCACCTTGAGGCTCTGCCGGCGGATGATCGCCAGCGCCGCCAGCAGCACCGCCCCGAGCACGCCGGTCACCCCGCGCAGCGTCAGCGGCGGCAGCTCGGAGAGCAGGAATTTCGTCACCGGCCAGTTGAAGCCCCAGCCGATCGAGGTGATGGCAAGGAACATCAGGCCGGCCGGGGCGATGCGCGGCCGCGCATCCCGGCGAGTCGAATCAAGCATGTGGGTGGTCCGGCAAAATCGACCCTCAGCTTGGCCCGGATTCGCCCCTGTCGCCACCGCCTCGGCGGGCATGCCTGCCCTCACCTTCCGTAGGGCTACGTGAGTCCCGCTGACGCAATCCCATTGCTCAAAAATATACCTGCCCTGTGAACAGCGGGATGAAGCATCCGCAGCACCACGGGATGCAAATTTTTTCGGTTGGGAATCTCTGAGGACTCACTGATACTTGCCTCCACAACAGGCGCGGGCTTGCCCCCTGTTATCCCCCGCAATCCACCATATTTAGTATTTGATTCAGGAACTCGCACTAGTTCTTGACGGGCGCAACGGAGAGTCCTAGCTTTCGGTCCGTTCGGCGCGAGTGAGTTTGCGTCCCGCCGGCACTCCCCCAAAGGGTCTCGCAAATCTCAACTCCGCCAAGCCAGCCAAAGGCAGCGGATGAGGGCTTGTCTGCCCGCGATAAGCGGACTTTTCGGGCGCCAGAACGGGCCGGCAACAGGCTCGGATGGCATCGGTAGAAGTGACGTTGTGGGGCGTTGAACGCATGTCGGTCTCATCCCCTTGGGGGCGGATGTGTCTGGACATGCCGGCGGATGATCGATGCACGCATCGAACCATCGCGTCGGGAAAAAACAGGGCCGGGTCCACCGGCTGAACTGCGATGCCCCAGGGCCGAACGGCCGCAAGGCATCGCGAAACGAAATGTCGACCCGGCACGCCTGAACGGAGGCGGGTCCGGTCAAAGAATAGGACGGGGCAAGACGATGCGGATTGAGCGGCGCCACACCACGGTAGGACAGTCACCTTACGCGGGAATCGATTTCCGCCAGACCACGTCGGAGATCAGGAATCCCGACGGCTCGGTCGTGTTTAAACTTGATGGCGTCGAGGTCCCGACCGCGTGGTCGCAGGTCGCCTCCGACGTGCTCGCCCAGAAGTATTTCCGCAAAGCCGGCGTTGCCGCGCGCCTGAAGAAGGTCGAGGAGGAATCCGTCCCCTCCTTCCTGTGGCGCTCCGTGCCCGATACTGACGCGCTCGCCGCGCTGCCTGAGAAGGAGCGCTATGTCAGCGAGCTCAGCGCAAAACAGGTGTTCGACCGCCTCGCCGGCTGCTGGACCTATTGGGGCTGGAAGGGCAAGTATTTCTCGACCGACGAGGACGCGCAGGCGTTCTACGACGAGCTCCGCTACATGCTCGCCATGCAGATGGTCGCGCCGAACTCGCCGCAATGGTTCAACACCGGTCTTCATTGGGCCTATGGCATCGACGGCCCCGGCCAGGGCCATTATTACGTCGACCCCTTCACCGGCAAGCTGACCCGCTCGAAATCGTCCTACGAGCATCCGCAGCCGCACGCCTGCTTCATCCAGGGCGTCGGTGACGACCTCGTCAACGAGGGCGGCATCATGGACCTCTGGGTCCGCGAAGCCCGCTTGTTCAAATACGGCTCCGGCACCGGCTCCAACTTCTCGCGTCTGCGCGGTGAAGGCGAAAAGCTCTCCGGCGGCGGTCGCTCGAGCGGCCTGATGAGCTTCCTCAAGATCGGCGACCGCGCCGCCGGCGCGATCAAGTCGGGCGGCACCACCCGCCGCGCCGCCAAGATGGTCGTCGTCGACGTCGATCACCCCGACATCGAGACCTATATCGACTGGAAGGTGAAGGAGGAGCAGAAGGTCGCGGCCCTCGTCACGGGATCCAAGATCAACCAGAAGCACCTCAAGCTGGTGCTGAAGGCCTGCGTCAACTGCGAAGGCTCGGGCGACGATTGCTTCGACCCCGAGAAGAACCCTGCCCTGCGCCGCGAGATCAAGCTGGCGCGCCGCTCGCTGGTGCCCGACAACTACATCAAGCGGGTCATCCAATTTGCAAAACAGGGCTACAAGGACATCCAGTTCGACACCTACGACACCGACTGGGATAGCGAAGCCTATCTCACGGTTTCGGGCCAGAACTCCAACAACTCGGTCTCGCTGAAGGACGACTTCCTGCGCGCCGTGGAAACGGATGGCGACTGGAATCTGAACGCCCGCACCTCCAAGAAGGTGACGAAGACGCTGAAGGCGCGCGACCTCTGGGAAAAGATCGGCTACGCCGCCTGGGCGTCGGCCGACCCGGGCCTGCACTTCAACACCACCATGAACGACTGGCACACCTGCAAGGCGTCCGGCGACATCCGCGCCTCCAATCCGTGCTCGGAATACATGTTCCTGGACGACACGGCGTGCAACCTGGCGTCCGCCAACCTGCTGACGTTCTACAACACCGAGACCAAGCAGTTCGACGTCAAGGGTTATGAGCACCTCTGCCAGCTCTGGACCATCGTGCTCGAAATCTCCGTGATGATGGCGCAGTTCCCGTCCAAGGCCATCGCCGAGCTCTCCTACGAGTTCCGCACGCTCGGCCTCGGCTACGCCAATATCGGCGGCCTGCTGATGACCATGGGCCTGTCGTATGACTCGAAGGAAGGCCGCGCGCTCTGCGCCGCGCTGACCGCTGTGATGACCGGCATCACCTACAAGACCTCCGCGGAGATGGCGGCCGAGCTCGGCACCTTCCCCGGCTACAAGAAGAACGCCGCGCACATGCTGCGTGTCATCCGCAACCACCGCCGCGCCGCGCACGGTGAGGCCTCCGGCTACGAGGCGCTCAGCGTCAACCCGGTGCCGATGGATCTCGTCTCCTGCCCGCAGGCTGACCTCGTCAGCCACGCGCAGGCGGCCTGGGATGCGGCGCTCGCGCTTGGCGAGCAGCACGGCTATCGCAACGCCCAGACCACGGTGATCGCGCCGACCGGCACAATCGGTCTCGTGATGGATTGCGACACCACCGGCATCGAGCCCGACTTCGCGCTGGTGAAATTCAAGAAGCTCGCCGGCGGCGGCTACTTCAAGATCATCAACCGCGCGGTCCCCGCAGCGCTCCGCGCGCTCGGCTATCGCGAAGCTGATATCGCGGAGATCGAGGCCTACGCTGTCGGCCACGGCTCGCTCTCCAACGCGCCCGGCATCAACGCCTCGACCCTGAAGGCAAAAGGCTTCACCGATGAAGCCATCGCCAAGGTCGAGAAGGCCCTGCCGACCGCCTTCGACATCAAGTTCGCCTTCAACAAGTGGACCTTTGGCGAAGACTTCATCCGCGACCAGCTCGGCATCGGTGCCGAGGCGATCGCGGCCCCCGGCTTCGACCTGCTCCAGGCCGTCGGCTTCACCAAGCGCGAGATCGAGGCGGCCAACGTCCACATCTGCGGCGCGATGACCGTGGAAGGTGCGCCGCACCTCAAGGCCGAGCACTATGCGGTGTTCGACTGCGCCAATCCCTGCGGCAAGATCGGCAAGCGCTATCTGTCGGTCGAGAGCCACATCCGCATGATGGCGGCGGCGCAGCCCTTCATCTCGGGTGCGATCTCCAAGACCATCAACATGCCGAACGACGCCACGGTGGAGGACTGCAAGTCCGCCTACATGCTGTCGTGGAAGCTCGCCTTGAAGGCCAACGCGCTCTATCGCGATGGCTCCAAGCTTTCCCAGCCGCTCAACTCGCAGCTCATCAGCGACGATGAGGACGAGGACGATGCGGTCGAGTCCCTTTACGAGAAGCCGATGGCGGCGCGCGCCGCCCAGGTCTCGGAAAAGATCGTCGAGAAGCTGGTCGAGCGCATCATCGTGATGCGCGAGCGCGAGAAGATGCCGGATCGCCGCAAGGGCTACACCCAGAAGGCGGTCGTCGGCGGCCACAAGGTGTACTTGCGCACCGGCGAGTATGACGACGGCCGTCTCGGCGAGATATTCATCGACATGCACAAGGAAGGCGCGGCGCTCCGCTCCTTCATCAACAACTTCGCCATCGCGGTGTCGCTCGGCCTGCAATACGGCGTGCCGCTGGACGAATATGTCGATGCCTTCACCTTCACCCGCTTCGAGCCGGCGGGCCCCGTGCAGGGCAACGACAGCATCAAGTACGCGACCTCGATCCTCGACTACGTCTTCCGCGAGCTCGCGGTGAGCTACATGTCGCGCTTCGACCTCGCCCATGTCGATCCCAACGAGACCGGCTTCGACGCGCTCGGCAAGGGCGTCGAGGAAGGCAAGGAGCCGGACGAGGACGGCGGCCACCACGCGACCCGCCTGGTCTCGCGCGGCCTCACCCGCTCCCGCACCGACAACCTCGTCGTGATGCGCGGCGGCTCCGCCGCCATCGCGCCGGGCAATGACGGCGCCCCCACCGGCGGCAGCAAGGTCACGGCGCTCGCCGCGCACGGCACCAGCGCCCGCGTCGGCGACGCCCTCGAAGGCGCCGTCGCCCTGAAGCAGGAAGCCGCCCACGACCTCTCCCCCACGGAGAAGCTCGAAGCGCTGCAGTGGAGCAAGGCCGGCAGCACCGCCCAGACCCTCGTCCCCACCAAGGCCGAGCGCCGCGCGGAAGCCAAGGCCAAGGGCTACGAAGGCGAGATGTGCTCAGAGTGCGGCAACTTCACGCTGGTGCGGAATGGCACCTGTATGAAGTGCGATACGTGTGGAAGCACGACGGGGTGTTCGTGAGCACCACGTTATAACCGCAACCTTGAAGAGACCCGCTGATCGAGTCAGCGGGTCTTTTGCGGTTGGTCCCCAGGAAACGTTCAGTTGCAAAGGTGCCCGTCACGGGCGAGCAAACGATGAAGTTTCGACTTCTCTACGAAGGTCCGATTGCACCAAGGCAGCGGGCTAGCCTTGTCGACATCCATGCGATCCGGACCGCTCTCGCTCCTCAAATCCGCGAGCTTTGGCAGCACTCGCCTCTAAGAAGTGAGGCAGAAAAGATGCTAAAGGAGAAATATGATATCCCAGCAAGTCAAATCGGAATTTTAGAAACGCGCGGCGCGACCGTCTTTGCACCTCTGGTTTCGAAGCGCTTAGATTTGATGTGCGAACTCGACATCATTTTCCTGCGAAGGCAAGCACCAGGTCAATTGATCGGCGAAGGTGGGGATATTGATAATCGGATCAAAACCCTTCTAGATGCATTGTCGATGCCGCCGCCAGCGCAACAGAAGCACTTCGAAAATACAATTTCGAGCGACCCTATCCATTGCTTGCTGCAGGACGATTCCCTAGTCACCAAATTATCTGTAGAAACAGATCGGCTCCTGAGGCCAGCAGAGAACGAACATGACCTTGTCGCGATCATCGGCGCTAAGATTTCCGCAAGCCGTTTGACTTTCACAAATATTGGTATCGTGAACTAAAAGTGTCGAGTCCGCAGGATAGGTAGCGGGTAGGATGGGTTGAGCCCTTGCGAAACCCATCAATCCGTCCGCCGATGACGATGCATGATGGGGTTCGCAAGAGCTCAACCCATTTTACGAACTACGGTTACAGTGCACTAAATTCGTCCGCTATCGCCGGATCGGCCACTTCGGCTAACTTTCACATGTGGCTCCGATTGAGCGCACACCGAAATCCTCCGAATTGCCTTTGCGGTCGCGCCCTTCCCTCCTAAACTCCCTCCACCACCGGCATGGGTTCCGACGGACCCGGTAGAAGCGGAGTCGAGTTATGCCCAAACCGGAAAGCTTCCCGATCGAGAAGATCTTCGTTCCCACGAAGCAGAAGAAGGCTATCAAGCCCGAGACCGTCGCGGAGGTCGCGGAAAGTATTATGGAGATCGGACAACAGGAGCCCATTTCCGTTCGGCTCGACGGAGACCGCCTCGTTCTGGTCGAGGGACTGCATCGGCTCGAAGCCTGCAAGGCGCTCGGCGAGACGACCATTCTCGGCGTCCTGGTCCCGGCCGAGCTTGCTCAACACAAGCCGCTGCTGTCCGAACGACCCGAAGTCGAGGCAGAGCGCATCAAGATGGCGCGATTGAAACAGTTGCGCCTGGAAAAGGAAGCCGCAGAAGCATCGACGGCTGCCTTGAAGAGCGTCCACGCAACGGAAGCGCCGCGCACCCGTCTGGCGAAAGGCGTCCGCGACAATCCGAAGGCATCACCGGGCCGGACTGCGAAGGCGGCACCGAAATCATTGTCGGCCTGGATCACGCAGCAAAAGGGCAGCGGCGGCCGGTATTGATTGCCGGCAATTTGCTCATGGAGCGCGTAGCCCGGATGGAGCACAGCGAAATCCGGGGCGGTATACCCTGTGGCAACATCCCGGATTGCGCTGCGCTCCATCCGGGCTACCAAATTACAGTGACAGTGCACTCAACTCTTTTGGCCTGATCTTTGGGGACTAAACTCGAACTCACGCCTCCCCCAACCCAAGAATGAAGCTCTCAAAATCCGCCGCGAGTACATTCGTATTCGGGAACTCTGCGAACATTTCGCCACCGTCCGCCGGTTCACGCTCATGCTCCCAGTAGAACACCCGGCCATAGCTGTCCTGCTCCAGGCTGAGCAGGAACAGGTCGCCACCGGGATCGGGCGCGAAGGGGCAGCTCAGGCGGGGGATTCGGTTCATGCTCCGATACATGTCGTAATTGTCGATGACGCCGTAGCTGTCGGTCGGATGGGTCGTGAACAGCAGGTCCAGGACGGTGCGGTCGTTGCGCCAGGGCAGCTCGACGCCGCAGGGCTCGAAGCCGCCACCGTCGGATTGCGCCAGCAGCGCTGTGTAGGGCGCGGGCAGCGGCGCGCCGATATGTTGTTCCAGCGCGCGGATGGCGTCGGAATTCGCCGGTGGGCGTCGGTTGTCCATGAGATCGAGATAGTTCATGGGCCTAGGCGTCCTGTCCCGTGGTCATGAAGTCGCCGCCCCGGTGGGCGAGCGCTCTGCCTATGCTACGTGATCCTAGCTGCATGGCTTCATGTCTTGATGGAGGCGCCATGCATCATTGTCTCCGCGATTTACGCCCCCAGCGTCCATGCCAAAGAAAAGCAAGCTCCTCCTCCGCCTTCGCAGAACCCGGCGGAGCGTCCAGTGGGCGCGAAAGAAGTTTGCGCGCGCGCCGCGGACGGTCCGGATTACGGGCAGCGTCGTGATCCTTCTGGCAACCCTCGCGCTCCTCAACATCACCTATCAAATCATCCGCAAGCCAACCGAACTCTTCGCCGTCGCCGGTCACGCCCTCGACAAGGAGCCGGCCGAGACCTGGGCGAGCTACGGTCCCCTCTTCCGCAAGCTTTCCACCGCAACGATCACGCCCGAATTACTGGCCGCGCTGGCGCAGGTCGAGAGTTCCGGCAATCCGGTAGCGCGCACCTATTGGCGCTGGCGATGGAGTTTCAATCTGCTGGCGATTTACAAGCCGGCCTCCAGCGCCGTCGGCCTCTTCCAGATGACCGATCCGGCCTTCACTGAAGCCGCACGGTTCTGCGTCCGCGGCAACGCGGTCACGCAGACCGGATGCGGTTTCCCGAGCCTCTACATCCGCGCGATCCCGAGCCATGCCATCGAGCTGGCCTCGGTGTATCTGGACCGCCAGGTGGCGCTGGTTCTCACCCTCGCGGGCGATGTGAAGCCGAGCGCGCAGCAGAAGCAGGATCTGGCCGCCTTCATCCATCTCTGCGGCGCCGGTCCCGCGGCGGCCTATGCGCGGCGCAAATTTGTGATGATCGCGGGGACACGCTGCGGCGATCACCTCGTCGCGGGGTATGTCGGCAGGGTCAATGCGATGAAGCGGCAATTTGTGCGGCTGGCGGCGGAGGACGGCGATTAATGCCGTGATGCCGTAGGGTGGGCAAAGGCACTTGTGCCGTGCCCACCATGTCGCCCGGGTCCGCCATAATTTTTCCTTTGCACGCGCGTTGTGTTGGACAGCGGCGAGACCTATCCTTCCCAAGATCGGACTGCCTCCCATTGACGCCTGACCGGATGGAGAGCGCATCGGTGCCTGAAACGAACGACCCCAAACCTGATACCAGCAAGCCTGATGCCCCCAAGCCGGACCAGGCGCGCGCCGATAGCGGGTTCGCGCAGGCGTACGACCGGATCAAGAGCGCGGAGCAAGACCTGGCGCGGTTGGACCGACTGGTTTCCGGAATGGAACGCGATAGCGAGGGACAGCGGGCCTCACGTGCAAGCGCCGCGCCGACGGCAGCCGCCACTCCCGGAGACGAGGCGCCGAAGCCCGATGCCAGGGTTCCGAGCCCGTACGTTCCGAATACCGGGGGTCGCGATCGAGGCTTGAAGAAAGATCCGGCCATGATGCGCGCCTTGGTCATTCTCGTGCTGGCGATCGCCCTGCTCGGTGCCGCCGTCGCTTCGCAATATCGCGATGAGGCCAGCTCGATCAGCAAGTCGATCATGGCACGATGGGCGCCGCCGGCCGCGAGCAGCCCCCCGCAAGCGTCCGCGGTGGAAGGCCCAGCGCAGCCGCCGGCCCTGCTACTGGCTGCCGCGGGTGATCCGAGCCCGGTGCCCGCGCCGCCGGTCCTCAAGGAAACGGAAAGCGCCCCAAAGCCTGACGCTCCAAGGACTGACGCTCCAAGGCTTGACGCTCCAAGGCCTGGCGCCACAGCGCCCGACCCGTCATCGCCCGATCTGGCGCAATCGCTCAAGGCCATCACCAGCGAGCTTGCGAGCATCAACGGCAAGCTCGAGCAACTGAAAAGCCGCAACGAGCAGACCCTGCGCGAGCAGGCCGACACCATTCAACAGCTCAAGACCGCGCAAGAGAAGGATGCGGCGGACAATGCGCGCCTCGCCGCGCAGGTCCAGGCGCTGCAAACGCAACTGAGCGCGTCATCGGCGTCATCCGCCCCTGCAGCCGCCAAGCCCGTCGTGCGCAGTGTGGTGAGCAACGATTCGGCTGCGCGTGCCCGGCCGCACATCCCGGCGGCGGAACCCCGGCGGCCCAGACCGCCGCCGCGAGGCCCATGGATGCCGCCGCCCTACGACCCATATTACGGCGATCCGGATTGGTGAGCGAGCTGCCGTAGGGTGGGCAAAGCGAAGCGTGCCCACGTCTTGGCTGATTGAGGAGAAGACGTGGGCACGGCGCAAGTGCGCCTTTGCCCACCCTACGAAGCTACTACGCTCTACGTTCGCCTCACCGTATCTCGTTCATCGTCACCTGGGCCGCGATCCCCGTCAGCTCGGGATCTTGCGCCGCAAGCTCCTCATCGGACGGGCCAACCGAGACTTCAGCCATTCTGCGTTTGACCTGTTCGCAGGTCTTGCGCACGTCTTCGGTGAACAGCGCGCATTCTTCGATGCGCTTGAAGATCTTCCGTCCCTCTTCACGATACCCGGCCGCCGTTTCTCGCATGAAGGCGATCGCATCATGAACCTGGGCCGTCAGCGCCTCGCATTTTTGCGCCGCGTCGATCAACTCGGTGCCCATGGCCTCGATCTCTTTTGCCGCGGACTCATAGTCGCGAACGACCGCCTCTGCACTGAGCGCACCGACGCGCGAGACGCCCGCGGTGTGCTCGACGTAATCAGGCAGATTAACTGAAGTAATGAAGCTTCCCGAGCGGATCGACGTGATGTCGGCTTCGAGTTGGACCAAGTTCACGCCGTCCCGCCTGTGCAATTGTTCGACACTTGCCATGACCATTCCTCCCAATACGCGCGCCCAGCACCTCAAACAGCATTGGGTTTATTACGGGGATAAATGTCATTCTACCTCGATGTATCCTTGACAGTCTTCATTTTGCCATTTTTTCCCAATCGCCACCTCTGCACGCAGAGATGACGAGCCACCAAACTTCAACTTGTCCGCGTTCGCGAATTGCTGACGAGCCTGGCACGGATCGAGCGAGGCGGAATCGAGGGTTGCCGCACGCGCAGAACCTTTCATCGGCTGCGTCTCACGCCAACCGCGAGTCTTCAGCCCTGCGTCCGCGCCGGCCGATCACGTGCTCAGAATGTGATCGTACCTCACCACCAATACGGCCAGCGCCATCCCTCATAGCGCACATAGGACGGCACCAGCGGCGGGCCGTAGGGATCAACGCGGTCGTCCTCGGGGCGATAGCGATAGCGCGGAACGACATTGTAATCCCACGGCGTCGGCCTCAGCACGGGCGCCGTGACGATGAGCCGCTCTTGCGGCGCGCGAACGACGACGGCTTTCCGCGTCCGGGCTTCCGCACCTGATGTTGCAAGGCTGCTCAGCACCAGGGCGGTCCCGAGCGCGCAGGCGGCGGTCATTTTTGTCATGCGTTGGTCTCCTTCGCGCAAAGAGTGCAAAAGGACGCGGGGCAAGGCAAGCGAATTTCGCGCGACGAGGCGCGCGCTCGGGCTACGGGGAAGGCTTGCGAAAGCCTATCCCGCATCAACGCCCTCCGGCACCGACCCCGCGACGAGCCCGTCGAGACTGACCATCAGCAAATCGGCGATGTGCATCAGCTGGTACAGCGGGATGTCCGCCTCGCCCTGCTCCACCAGTGCCACGAAGGCAGGCGTGACACTGAGGCGCTGGGCGAGCTGTGCCTCGGTATAGCCGCGGGTCTCGCGTGCGGCCTTGACGCGCGCGCCGATCCCGAGCCGGTGCCGGGCCTGCTCGTCCGCGGTCATCATCGCGGCCTGCTCGTCCGCGCTCGCATAACCGTCCGCGAACGCGCCGCCGATCAGCCTCTCCTTGCGCCAGGCGACCCGGCAGCCCTTGCGCAGGCCGCTCGAGAAAACCAGCGTGAATTCTTCGGCGACCCATGCAGAGCTGTTCAGAGCCACGCGCGCGCCGGTGCCGGAGACATCGCGGATCGTACAGGGCACGCTGACAATGCTGCCGGTGCCGTTGTCGAACTCGATCATGCCGGTGCGCAACGTGTGATGCCTGACTGCGGCGCGATGATCGCTCATGACAGCTCCCGTAAGCTTGCGGCGGCGTCGAGCCGCGGATCGACGCCGCCGTGATCGGAGCAAGCTACCGCAGAATTTTTCCGCTATCCCTAAACTTGGCGCGGTCCGGCCGGGACCAGCTGCTATGGTAAAGGATGCGTCACCTAGTTCTTCAATGCGCCCACGGCGTCGAGCAGCAGCATGTCGCGGTTGGACTCGCAGAAGCGCGACAGCTTGTTCCCATTCCGCTCCAGCTGCTGTGTATCGAGCACCGGATTGTTGCGCCGCCCCGCATAGAAGCCGCTCAGCCAGATGTTAACGCTACGAGTGTGGGTGATGCGCTGGGTGATGTATTGATCGCACGTGATCTTCGACACGTCGACCATCACCTGGGCCTCGGCCTGCGAGGCCATCAGCGTTGCGGCAAGCAGCGCGGCTGCAGCGGCTCTGAACGGGACCATCACATTTTCCTCCAATGACGCGCCAAGGTCCGATGATCGCGCGAAGGGCCGTTGATCCAGATCAACGGCTGCCGACCTGTCGCGCAGCCCCTCGCAGCATCGGCTGAAAAATCGGCCGCCGCGTTCATCGTTCAACAGCGCGAGCGCCCGCGGGATTTGGTCGCGGTCGGTAACCAGCACGTATTCCTGTCGCGCCAGGCTGGCGCCACTCGCAACCACGACCGCTTGCTTCAGGCAAAGGCCGAAGCATCCGGTCGAAATCAGCTTGGCCGGCTTGGTGCCGTCGCGCTTCTTCGCCTTCAGTTCGGATTTCAGTGCGCGCCTGACGTCGCGGCCCTCATTGCTGCGCTCAAGGCACTTCCGGCACACCAGGACCGGGGCCGCGCGGCGCGGTCGCACGATCATCGGACTTGCAGATTTCGGGGACTTTTCGGGCATGGAGAACCTATAGGAGCGTTCCGTTCATATAGGGATGGAACCGCGATCTCGCCGCCGCGGCGGCACGTCGGTCAAGCGCCTTCGCGCCGCTACTCCCGCGCGCGGCGCAACGCCTCCTGCAGCTTCATGCGCTGCTTGTCCCAGCGCGCCTCCTCCGCCGCGGCGCGTTCGTCGAGCGCGGCCCGCTCGGCGTCGATCTCCCCCGCCTTCGCGTCGTGCTGCCGCCTCGCCTTGTCCAGCGCCGCTTCCGCGATGGCGACCGCCTTGTCGCGGCGGGCGCGCGCCTTGGCGCGGGCAGCCTCCTCCTTGCGGCGCTCGGCATCGCGCCGCCGCTCTTCCTTCTCGAATGCCGCAGCGGCCTTGCGGGCGGCCTTATCGTCGATCTTGCCGGATGATTTGTTGGCGGCCTTGGCCGGACGCTTCGTCGATCGCGTCTTGCTGTTGGCCTTGCGTCTGGGCCTGGCGTCGTCATCGACGAGATCGGTGGGCAGCTCGGCGCTTTCGGTGAACGGCCCGTCCGATCCCACGGGGCGCCTGAGCACGACACCTGGCTTGGCCATGGTCGCCGCGACGATATCGGGATCGTCAGTCTCCTTCGCCGCGCCCTGATGAAACAGATTGGAGCTGGCGCCCCAGGCCTCGAGCGCCGCCTTCATCGAAGGCGCGGCGATGGCCTGGTCGTAGAAGCCGAGCGAGGTCTGGTAGGTCTTCAGCTTCCTTTTCGGCTTTGCTGGCATGTGGTCCCGTAATCTCGACTGCGGACGCAGCGTAGCCCGGATGGAGCAAAGCGCAATCCGGGTCTTGTCTCGGAAGGGTGAAATCCCGGATGACGCTTGCGCTCCATCCGGCTGCGCACTCCTCGCGGACGAGCGGCACCATCGCATCATGCCACTGTTTTGCCCGACGCATCAGAACATTATTCGGTAGAACCGAAACACAAGCCTTATCAAGGCCGCCTCTACTGTGCATGGGGTTGTTTTCGCGATTCGATATGTCGGAGGCGTTGAGGCAGCTCAAGTCGCAAGGGCGACATTGCCTCATGGATCAAGCCGGTCGCCAGGATCGCGGCAACCGCATAGGCTCGCGCCCGTCAACGACTCACGGAGGCATCACCATGAACGGCAATCGCCATTACGGCGTCCGCGTCGAGGGCGCGAAATACGGCGTCGGCTTCGGCTCGGCGCTCGCCATCGCGATCTCCTACACCAACAACCATTCGATACTGTGGGCGATCATCCACGGCATCCTGGGCTGGTTCTACGTGATCTTCGTCGCGCTGTTTCGGTGATATCGCACCGGCAGGCGCTGGCGGTTGCAGGCCGGCGGCAGCTTTCCCTTGCTTTCCGCGATCCTGCCCCTACGGTCGCGCCGCGAACGAAGCGTGAGACGAGAGAAGGGTTCAACGAGACTTGCCATGACCGACACGATGAAATGCCCCGCCTGCAGCTCCGAGCACGCCTATCAGGACCGCGATCTCTGGGTCTGCCCGGAATGCGGCCATGAGTGGAGCGGTGCGGCGGAGGCGGCGGCGGACACCGCGCAGGACGCGGGCGTGCGCGATGCCAACGGCAATGTGCTCGCTGACGGCGACAGCGTCATCGTGATCAAGGATCTCAAGATCAAGGGCTCCTCCTCGGTGGTCAAGGGCGGCACCAAGGTGCGCAACATCCGCCTGCAGGACGCCAGCGACGGCCACAACATCGCCTGCAAGATCGACGGCATCGGCGCGATGAACCTGAAGTCGGAGTTCGTGAAGAAGGCGTAGCTCGCGCTAGCTTTGCCGCTGCGCCAGATAGAACCCGCACAGCACCGTCACCAGCCCCGCGGCCTGCAGCATCGTCGGCGGCTCGCCGAGTAGCAGCCAGCCGGTGAGCAGCGTCAGCGCCGGCACGCAGGCCGGAAACACCGCGGCGCGGGCAACGCCGAGGCGCTGGACCGAGACGGCGTAGAGATAGAGCGCGGCGGGGCCCGCGAGCACGCCCTGCGCCAGCGCCTGGATCGCATTCTCGGTCACGCCGATCGCCGCAACATGGGCGAGGCCGACGGTTGCGATGTAGACCGGCAGCAGCAGCAGCGACAGCACGTTGATGACCAGCGCGGCCGACACGGCCGAGACGCGCCAGTGGCGCAGAGCTGCGCCGAAGCCGGCGAACATCAATCCGGTGAGCACGAAGATCAAATCGCCGAGCACGCCGTCGGCCCCGATATGGCCGATCGATTCCGCGCCGATCACACCGAGCCCGCCGACGATGACGACGGCGCCGGCAAGGCGCGAGGCGGAGATGTGCTCCTTCAGCACCACCGCCGCGAGCAGCAGGCCGCCGAGCGTCGCGCAGGAGGGCTGGATCACGCTGCCATGGCCGAGCGGCACGAACAGAAAGCCGGTGTAGGAGATCAGCGACATCACGGGGCCGCCGAGCACCATCAGCACAAGGCCCCTGCTCCAGCCGATACCGCAGAGATCGGAAATGCCGGCCCGGAACACCAGCGGCAGGAACGCGATCCCCGACCAGACATAGCGATGCACCAGGAGATCGACCGGCGTGAAGCCGAGCTTGAGGCCATGCCGCGTGGCGGCAAAGCCGAGCGCCCAGAACAGCGCCGCGGCAAGGCCGCAAGTTACGCCGACCAGTGCCGGCGCCGCATCCTTGTTCTGAGATAGAGCGTCGGCGCCGCTCGTCCGCTGATCCATGGAACAAGCCTTATGTCAGCGTGTAAATCGGCTCAACCCACGCGGCTGCAGGGCTGGCACGCAGCGGTGATTGTGGGGCCCACGCATCACGCCTCCTGTTCGAAGACCATCCGCCATCCCTTGCGCGTATCCATGTATTCCCGCACCTGCCGGATCCGGTCGCCCGCCACGGTGAACACGAAGCAATAGTCGTTCTCGTAGGGCTTGCCGCCGGCCAATGTGGCGCGCATCCGTTCCTCCACGATCACGACGTCGCCGTCGGCGTAGACGCCGCGGAACGCGATATCGATGTTCGAGAACATCCTGTGCATCTCCTGCGCGATGAAACGCGCGATCTGATGCGGTCCCACCATGTGGTCGGTGTGATCGAGCGCGACGGCGCTGGCATTGCCCTTCGGCGCGATCCATTCGGCATCGTCGGTGAACAATGCGGCGATGCGCTCGGCATCGCGCGACGAAAAGATCTTCCACGCGTTCAGGACGATATCTTTCGGGCTGGACATGATGCTCTCCCTCGTTCTCTTTGAGGGTCGCCTTCTAGGCCGCGATGCGCCTTGCAGCTCGCCACAATCGGACTCGGTCATCCCGCAGCCCTTCCGCCGCTGCCGTCATGCGTTATGATCCGGCCATGCTGAGCTTCGATGTCTGCAACGCCGCGCGCCTGCGCCGCGATCCCCGTTATGACGGCCGATTCTTCACGGCGGTGAAGACCACGGGCATCTATTGCCGCCCGGTCTGTCCGGCCAAGCATCCGCTGACGCGCAACGTCGCCTATTATCCGACGGCGGCGGCGGCCGAAGCCGCCGGCTTCCGGCCCTGCCTGCGCTGCCGACCCGAGACCGCGCCGTTCTGCCCGGCCTGGAACGGCACGCGCTCCACGGTGGCGCGGGCCATCAAGTTGATCGATGACGGCGCGCTCGACGAAGGCTCGGTGGTCGATCTGGCGATGCGGCTCGGCATCTCGTCGCGTCATCTGGCGCGCCTGTTCGAGCGCCACGTCGGCGCCACGCCGCAGCAGCTCGCCAGGACGCTACACGTCCAGCGCGCCAAGCGCCTGCTCGACGCCTGCGACGACAGCATGACCGATATCGCATTCCAGGCCGGCTTCGGCAGCCTGCGCAGATTCAACGCCGCCTTCGCCGAACTCTACGGCCGCTCGCCGTCAAGCCTGCGCGCGCGGAGAGCTTAGCGCGCCGCTGGAAGTCGCTCAGAAAAATCCGGGGCTGAGATCGAGGCCGTAGGTCAGGCTCAGCACGAACACGAACAAAGCGGCGGCGGCGAACAAAGCTGTCTGCTTGAGAATGAACGCACGCGGCGACGTGGTGGCGGCAACGACTTTCTGCGCAACGGGCATAATGGCCTCCATTATGATTTCAAAATTGGCCGCAACAATGCGGCGGCCGCATCAAGCAACGCGACGTGCAAAGCAACTGTTAAAAGGATCAAGCCCGTTATGAACGGGCATACATCACCGGCACATTCACGCGAACTTGTTCGCGGCCGGATTCTCAATCAGCGCATCGGTGTCAATTCATCGTGCCGAGACATTTGCACGATGCGCGAGCAGCGTCGATTTCGATCACGTGTTGCAGATGGGTCCCGCCTCTCCGCGGAACCCATCTGCCGTTCACGATGTCAGTTTAGTGGGCCACGCCCACGGTCGCGGTCTTCACCTTGCGAGGGCTGAGCACCTTCGCCTGGTGGACCGAGGCCAGCGTGGTCGGCGCAGCGGTCTGCTGCTCGACATGCGCGGCGCCGAGGACGCGAACCTGCAAGGGCGAGACCGGAAATCCATTGGTCTCGTAAGTCGGCAGTTCGGCGGCGAAAGCCGCGGTGCTGCCAGCGATCGTCAGGATGGCGGCGGCGATCGACAGAGTCTTCTTGTTCATTGGTGATGCTCCTGAGTGGAAGAGTCGGAGCATATTTAGGCGCGTTTTGCTGCGTTGCGACATGCTTTGTTGCATTGCAACAGCGCGTGCTGTGCATGGCGATATGTTTAATGCGTACAACGCGTTGGCCGAATCACCGCCGGCCGCGACATGACGGTTTTATGGACGGTGCTCAGCCACCGAGCACATTGCCCCAGCCATCGAAGAGATAGGCCTTCCAGGCCACGGTTCCGTCCTCGCCCGGGCGGCTGGCCTGGCGGTAATCGTCGGCCTGGTCAGCGGTCCAGGTGATGATCGTGTCCGTGATGCGATCGTGCAGAATGGCGGGCTCGGTGGGATCGAAGGCGTCCATGGGACGAAGCGAGGAATGCGTCATGGCCGACCAAACGCGCCAGCCGCAACAAAGTTGCCGCAACGCATCGGCAAGACGCCCTCATCAAGCGGATGATGCCCGCCCCACACTCCGCCATCGATGCCGTGGCACGACGCCCTATTTCAACGCGGTCGCCAGCGCTTGCAGCTTTGCGACGAGATTGGTGCCGAGCGCATAGATGATCTCGATGATCGCAAGCGCGATGCCGGCTGCGATCAGGCCGTATTCGATCGCGGTGGCGCCGGATTCATCGGCGACGAATTCAGCCCATTTGCATTTCAACTTCACAATCGTGTCCTTCCCAACTCTGCCGGAACGGCCGGCAGGCGAGAAATGCACGAGCACAATCCAAGATTGAGTGAATTCGATCGCTTCAAGTTGACGACAATGAACGCCGCATTTGCTGGCGATTCCGTTGAAAACCGCAGTGGGAACCCGCGTTGCAGCTTGGCAACACCTCCGCGAAAAGCCCGATTTCGCCGAATTACGCCATTGCGTCGCCACACGGTCCTCCGAACAATCGAGGCGCTGCGTGCCTTTCCGTGCAAGACTGTTTTTGCATCATGACTGTTCCGACAAAGCGTGTCCGAACAGAACCGTTTGGAGGCAGGGATCATGAACGATCGGCGGTCTCTTCTGGTGGCGGTCGCGTGCCCCTCGGCCGTTCTCGCCGGCTGGCTGGCACTTTCCCTCTCCGCCTATGCCCCTGCCCTCATCGAGAACAGCGGCGCCAATGCGGCTGCCGTGTCGCGCGCGAAAGATCTCAGCCGGCTCGACCTCGCCGACGTCCCGCACGCTGCGACGATCGAGGACGGCATCGCCTTGACCGCCGACATCGCGGCTGCCGTCGCTGCGGCACCAGCCCCGACGATCACTGAAACGGTGCCCGAGCCTCCCGCCATCAAGCTCGCCTCGGCCGATCCGGCGCTGATCCTTCCGACCGAGACGCCGCCCGCGCCGCAGACATCGCCTGAACCAGAGCCCGTCATCAGCGAGGCTGCCCCAGTTGCAGCGCCGGCGCCCGTCAAGCTCGCATCCGCCGATCCCACCGAGATCGTGACGACAGACGCGCTGTCCCCCGCGGCGATCGCGAGCGGCCCCGTCACGCCTGCGAGCAAGGCATCGCCGCCGGCCGACACCGTCGCCGTGCTCGACGAATGCTTCGTCATGGATGCCTGCATCGACCGCTACCTCTGGGCGCTCTATCAGCGCACCGCAAAAGAGGACTCGATCAAGGTCCAGGAGCGCCGCGCCGTCACTGTCAAGCGCAAGGGCAAGACGGTCACGGTGATGCGCAGCTTCACCAAGCTGGTCGACCAGGATTTCACCTGGAAGGATCCGAAGGCGGCCGAGCACGCCGGCATGTCGATGATGGACTACGTCATCGGCGGCATGGACAAGAGCTTCAAGCGGAAACTGTTCCGCACGCTGCTCGCCGCGGAAGCCGCCGGCCTCTCGCCCGGCATCACCAGCGCGTTCCGTGACGATTATCGCCAGTCGATCGCGAGCGGCCTGAAGGCCGCCTCCGACCGCTCCTATCACGGCGGCAGCACGCGCGGCGGCTACGGCCATGGCATGGCGGCGGATATTGTCAGCACCCAGGGCAATAACCGCGCCCAGCGCTGGGTCTCGACGGAAATTCTGTGGAAGTGGGTCGACGCCAACGGCAAGGCCTACGGCATCGGCCGGCCCTATCTCGGCCGCGATCCGCCGCATGTCGGCCCGGTCGACGGCGCCGAATACATCTCAAAGCGTGGCACGAGCGAGCGCAAGGAAGTCGCCAGCGCCAAACCGAAGAAGACGCGGACTGTTGCGAACGCCAAGCCATCAAAGGCCCAAAAGGCACAGGCCGCGCGCGAGCAGAAGAGTCCGGCCAAGCCGCAGAAGTCGGCGCAATCGACCGGCAAGCGCGCGACCTGAGGCCTACGGCTGGTGTCCCGGCGTCGGCAGCGGCACGAGCCGCATCTCGGCCGTGCCGGCGTCCTGCGTGCGCACCAGCACCGCAAAGATGGTCTCGACCGCAAGCCGCACGGCGGCCCCCGTCGCCTCGCCCTTGGCCAGATGCGCGGCGATCAGGCCCGTGAGGAGATCACCGGTGCCGTAGGGGCGGATCGGCAGGCGCAGCGTCGCAAAGCGCGACAATTGCCCGTCGGCGCAAAGGATCGTCTCCACCTGCCCTTCGGGCGTTTCGGTGAGCGTGCAGCCGGTGGCGACGACTTCGATGCGGCCGGTCCCCGCCAACGCTGTACACGCCGCGCGCAGGCCCTGCGCATCCGCGATCGTGAGACCTGAGAGCAGCTCGAGCTCGAACTGGTTCGGCGTCGCCAGATTTGCGGCCGGCAGCAGTCGGTGCCGGACAACGTCCAAAATGCCGTCGGCGACATAAACGCGGCCATCGTCGCCGATCACGGGATCGCAGAGATAGACGAGCTTCGAATTCCGCGCGAGCCCCCGCTCGACGAAATCGGCGATAACGGCAGCGTTGCCCGGCGAGCCGAGATAGCCCGTCACCAGCACGGCCGCTTCGTCAACCAGCCCGCGCTCCTCCACACCCGTCAGAAGATCGGCAATGAGCTCGGTCTCCAGCACCCGCCCGCGCAGACTCGGATAGCGCGGATGGTTGGACAGCAGCGTCGTCGGCACCGCCGCAACGTTCACGCCCTCCGCCTGGATGGCATAGGCGGCCGCGCTGTTGCCGACATGGCCGTGGACCACCTGGCTTTGAATGGAGATGACGAGCATGAAAGAGGTCCGTAGGGACAAACGACGGGCGATGCAAGTGTAGCCCGTCTCCGCCCCGCGAGCACGCGCCGCCCGCACTTCAGCGTCGCGCCAGCTCGCCGAGGTAAGCGCAGAACATGTCGGCCAGCCCGTCGGCATGACGCGCGATCTCGGCCTCGCTGCGCGGCGTCTCCGAAAACCGCTTGCCGACCTCGCTCAGCGTCGTCTTGATGAGCTCGCTGGCGAGCGCACGGGTCGCCTCCGAGGCTTTCGGCAGCGCTTCCCGCATGAACGCCGCGATGATCCCCTCACCGGCGGCTCGCGCGTCCTGCGCCTCGGGCGCGTCGCGATAGAGCGGCGCCGCATCGCTGAGCGCGCCGCGGATCGCAGCCTCCTCGCACTCGGACAGAATGAAGGCGTGGACCAGCGCGCGCAGCCGCACCGGCGGCGGCTTCGCCCGCTCCTCGAGGATATCGCGCAAGAGATCACTCGTGCGCCGCCACTCGTCGCTCTGGAGACGGAACAGGATCGCGGCCTTGTTCGGAAAATATTGGTAGAGCGAGCCGACGCTCACCCCGGCCCGCTCCGCCACCCGCGCCGTGGTGAAACGCTGCGCGCCCTCCTTCGCCAGGACCTGAACAGCGGCATCGAGAATGGCCGCGACAAGCTCGCTGGAGCGGGCCTGTTGCGGCTGCTTTCGTGAGGAAATTGAACGGCTTCGACGCTCGGCCATGGCTCACTCAGGCAATGCGAATAGGAAATGCGACGAATTAGTCGTATTTCACTCGGCACGCAAGCGCGCGTTTCTTCGCCAACTCTGGAGACCTCGAATGACCACCCCGACCATCACATCGCTTGCGCCGCTGCTGGACCGCCTATTCGACGCGGCCGAGGCAGCAAACGGCGCAACGCGCGCCGCCGTCGCAGATTTGTCCGACGCAGACCGGGCGCGCTTGATGCGCAGCAAGACCGAGTATCGCGACCTCTACGGACGCCTGAAGGACGCACCGCTCGCGGTCTCGCGCGAGACAGGCCAACTGCTCTACATGCTGGCACGCAGTTCCCGCGCCAGGGTGATCGTCGAGTTCGGCACGTCGTTCGGCATCTCGACGCTGCACCCTGCCGCAGGCCTGCGCGACAATGGCGGCGGCCACCTCATCACCAGCGAGTTCGAGCCGTCCAAGGCGGCGCGGGCAAGGGAAAACCTCATCGCCGGCGGCTTGATCGATCTAGTCGAAATCCGTGAAGGCGACGCGCTGAAGACGCTCAGCGCCGATCTGCCCGATGCGATCGACCTCGTGCTGCTCGACGGCGCCAAGGCGCTCTATCCGGAGATCCTTGATCTGCTGGAAGACCATCTCGGACCGGGTGCGATCATCGTCGCCGACAATGCCGACGACAGCCCGGACTATCTGGCGCGGGTGCGCGCGCCCGGCAGCGGCTACATGTCCACGCCCTTCGCCGAAGACGTCGAACTCTCCGTGCGGATCAGCTGACACCGGTCGAAACGCCACGAAATTTTGGAGCCGCCGCGCTATTCACCACGCGGCGGCTCCATGCTGCGTCACGGGTGTCGCAGCCTCGTCACTCACACGTGATACCTCGTTCTGGCCAAAGCCGCGCCCGGCGTGCTAAACATACCTACCGCGCGGTATCTTTCTTATCGCCCCCGCGCCGGAGTTGATCATGACCTCCGCCTTCAATGCCTACGCAGCGCTCGCCCTCGCCATCATTCTCGAGGTCACGGCGTCCGCCTTCCTGCAGCAATCCGCGCAGTTCACCCGGCCGTGGCCGACGCTGGCGATGGTGCTGTTCTATGTCGCCTCGTTCTATGCGCTGTCGGTGGCGATCCGCGTCATCCCCTTGAGCATCGCCTATGCGATCTGGGGCGGGGTCGGCATCATCCTGACGGCGACCGTCTCCTTCGTGCTGTTCCGCCAGATGCTGGACGCCGCGGCCTTCGTCGGCATCGCGTTGATCGTATCCGGGGTCGTGGTCATCAACCTGTTCTCGCAGGCCAGTGTGCATTGATGGCGGAAAGCCGCTACACCCGCGCCAAGCAGCCGGTGCAGGTCCGGCGCGCCCTGCTCGACTGTGCCGCGGCGATCGCCATGGACCACGGCGTCGCCGGCGTCACGGTGCAGGCGGTCGCAGTCGCAGCCGGCGTCACCAAGGGCGGGCTGTTTCACCATTTTGGCAGCAAGCAGGCGCTGATCGAGGGCCTGTTTGCCGACCTGCTCGCGCGCGTCGATGCCGAGATCGACGCCGCGATTGAAGCCGACCCGAAACCAAACGGCAGCTTCACGCGGGCCTATGTGAATGCCGTGTTCACCGGCAAGGCCTTCGGCTTCGCGACCCCATGGGCGGCGTTGAGCATGGTCGTCGTCACCGATCCGCCGCTGCGCCGGCTCTGGAACGACTGGATCAAGGCGCGCCTTAAGCGTCATCGCACGACCGACGACGCGCCCGATCTGCAAATCGTGCGCCTCGCCGCCGACGGCGCATGGCTCTCCTATGTCACGACGGGACAGACGCGGATGAGCGCCGAGCTACGCGCCGTGCACGCACGGCTGCTCGCGCAGACCTATCGGCGCAGATAGCAGCCCCGCACGTCCTACTGGCTCTGCACCGGCTTGGGCGGACGCGATGCGGATCGCGCGGGCTTCTTGGCGGGCTTGGTAGCAGCGCGCGGTGGCGGAGTATCGACTGACTCAAGATACGCCGCGAGCGCCTTGGCCGAGTCCGAGCTTGTCGCGTAATGATCCCTGAGAAACCAGGACAGCGTCAGGCTGAAGCGACCCTTGGCAAGGCCGCGCGGACTGCGATGGCAGGTCACACAGCCCTCAGCGAAGAGCTTTGCGGGCGGCTTGCCGGCGTCGAGATTTTGCGCGGCGGCGACCGTCACCGTCAGAACAGCGGCGGCTGCAACGGTCATCACGAACACGATCCGGTCGCGCCCCGATCGAAACAGCGATCTCAAATGCCGTCCTCTCGCCCGCCCTTCGGTCACGCCGCCGACAGCTGATCGAACTCCGGCGGTTCGTAGGCCTTGCCGTCCTGGTCGGTGATGACGACCCGCCACCCCTCGCTCGCCCACACCTTCGCCTTCGCCACGATGAGCAGCCGGCTCTCTCGGGCGAAACTGTACTTCTCGTTGTCGCGTTCTGCGATCATTTTGTAGGCCAATTCGCATCCCCTTGCGTCGCCCTGCACCCGGCCTCCTCGTGGCAGCGGGCTTTGGCGGCAATTCGCCGGGAGCGTGGCAATTTGGTGCCATCCGCAGGCAAGGCGGCCGATGATCGGCCAGCGACCGGCGTCGAGCCGTACCCCGCTGGGATGCGATTCCAACCCATCGCAGGTTTCCCCCTGCGACGACGGAGCCGTCTACCAGCCATGCTGGACCATGGCGTGCCCGATCGACCGCCGGGGGCGGCCCGTCACGGCTGCAACGGAACCGATCGTCCCATGGCCGAGCCCCCGCTAGTGCACGCGGATGATGTGGGGTCGGCCGAGATCGATCAGCCCCTGCACCGCGGAGAGGCGGTCGTCGAGCGCTGCGATGGTGAGCAGCAGGTTGTTGCGACGCTCGTCGAGCATGCCCATCTCGGCGCCGGTGAGCTTTGTGCTCGTCCGTTCCTTGTGGATCCCTTCGAGGGATTCGCGCAGCCCGGCAATCAGGCCGGTCAGCTGTTTGGCCTCCTTCGTCATCGAACGCTTCGCGACACTTTGGCGGCGCGTCTCCGCCTGGCTCTGTCTCATATCATCCTCCCGTGCCCCGCTGCCCCGAGTGGATGCTTACAGCTTTGGGTAGACATGTTACGATCGATGAAATCTGCCCGCGAATATCTGTCTTAAATTGTAAAGGCCTCGACACGGCAAAGAAAAAGCCCGGCATCAGGGCCGGGCTTTTCTTTGCAAAGCTAGTGCTTCTGATGTCCGCCAGCGGGGCCGCCCGCCGGGGCGCCGCCACCACGCGGGGCGGCATTGATATGCGGAGCACCGCCCCCGCCCCCGTGCGGCATGGCAGGCGCGGCCGCGCGCCGCGCCGGCATCTGCGCACGGGCATTCATCGGCGAACCATGGCCCACGCTTGGCTGGGCGACATGCGGCGTCGCGGGACGCACTGAAGGCGCGGCCGACGCACGCGGCGCTTCGTGCGCGCGGGCCATCGGCTGCGAACGCACCGGAGCGCGGGTCGCGGCCTGCTCGCGCATCATGCGGGCTTGTGCATCACGCGGATTGCGGGCCTGCACATTGGTCCGCTCATGCGCGATGCGCTCACTTGGTCCAACGCGGGCCCGGTCGGGTGTAACCGCAGCGCCGCGCTTGGCGTTCGCAGCGTCGCGCCTCGCGATCGTGGCGTCGCGCTTCGCGATCGCCGCATCGCGCTGTGTAGTCGCGGCGTCACGTGTTGAGATCGCGGCGGCTCCCTTGCCGCGCACACCGCTGCGTTCGAGCGCGATCGCCGCGTCGCGCGTTGCCGCGCGGCCAATTCGGGCCGCGCGCGGATCGATCGTCATCCGCGTCGCGACGCTCTGATGCGAGGTCCAGTAATTATTCCAATAGGCGTGGCGTCGATACCAGGGACGTCCCCCATAGTAACTCGACCAATACGAGGTCAGCACGAAGGGAACGACGGGCACGTCGATCTCGTCGACATAGTCGGGGAGATAGACGTAGTGATTGCGATAGAGATATTCGAGATATTGCGACGACACCCAGCCGCGATCATCGGAGAAGCTGACGTCGCACCAGGCATTGCCGCGCAGGCAGCCATGGATGTTGACGCGGGCGCCCCCGGGGACGCGATCGACCAGGGGAAAGCCTGAACCCGGCCCGGCGCGCAGGCCGGTCGAGACGGTGACGATGCCCGGCGCGGCCAATGCGGCTGTTGGGACCAGCAAAAATGTTACAACTAAAGCGGTTCTGAACTTCATGGCGCATTCCTCCTTTGAGAGGCGGAACGCGCCAGCGGAACAGGCGTTCCGTGTGAGTCGCCGTATCCGTCGAAAGATTGAAGCGCGGTGCAGGACGCGGTTCAATATTCATCCGCCGTTCATCGACAGGCGCAGACGCAGCTCGACCGTCACTTGATCCGCAACATGAACCCGTCGAAGTAGGACGCGAGTCCGGCATAGTCATCGAGCGGCAGTACGCTTGCGACATACTGGTCGGGCCGCACCACAACCGTGCAGCCCGTCTTCCGATCGATGCCGCGCATCGCAAAGACGTCGTGGCCGCTCTTGAGGTCCGGACAGAACATTTTCTCGTAATCATACAAGCCATAACCGCCCTTGCTTGGGAGCAACATGGGCGGCATTGCCTCGATCGCGAGCTCTCGATGATCCTGCTGAAACACTGCGCGCAGATCGATTACGCTGTCGATGTCGAGATTTCTGGACGTATATCGCCGGATCGGCGATTCCCGGGACTCGGCGAGAAAATTGCACAAGCGACGAATGGCCGAGTCCGAGGCAGCTGGGTTCTCAGCAGGCGAGAACGCGTAGATCCGAAAACGACCGTCGGCCTGCGCGGCATGACCCAAATGCATCGGCTTTGCGTCCGCAAGTCGGATCACGGGCGCCGAGTGGAAGCGCTTGCCGATGATGAATCCCTCTGCGAGATGCTGATGCGAGCCTGCGCCGGTAAGAAGCGACGGCGCGTAATGTGTCGCCGTGCCCGCGGTGTAGCGGCCATGCCTGACAAAATAGTCCTGCGTCTTGGCAGCATCGGCGCCGCCCGCTTTTGCTGACGAAGCCAAAATCCCCGCCCACTCGCGATCGAAATCGATCAGCTCTTTCGCAACCGCCTGACGCTCCGCCGAATAGGAATGCAGCAGGCTCGGGGCGCACTGCTTCCGGAGGACGGCGGCAAGCTTCCAGCCCAGATTGAAGGCGTCCTGCATCGAGACGTTCATGCCCTGCCCTGCCTTCGGACTATGGGTATGGCAGGCATCGCCGGCGATGAAGATGCGCGGCAGGCGCGTTGCGATCTCGGCCTCCGGCACGTCGTCGAACTTGTCGGCGAGACGCTGGCCGATCTCGTAGACCGACCACCAGGCGATCTCCTTCACGTCGAGCGTGTGGGGCTTCAGGATCCGCTGCGCTTTCGCAATCACGTCATCGGCGGTGATGTTGCGGCTGGCGACGCGCTCGCCGACATCGAGCTTGGCGAGCTCGACATAGATGCGGACCATGTAGCCGCCTTCGCGCGGAATGATCAGCAGGCTGCCGTCCTTCGCCGATTGGATCAGCGACTTGAAGCGGATGTCCGGAAAATCGGTCACCGCCAGCACGTCCATCACGCCCCAGGCGTGGTTGGCGGAATCGCCGTGCAGCTCGCGCCCGATCGACTTGCGCACGGTGCTGCGCGCGCCATCGCAGCCGACGACATAGCGCGCCTTGATCGTCTCGACCTTGCCCTCGCCTCCGGCATCGACGCGTTCGAGGCGCACGGTCACGGCATGGTCGGCTGGACCTGCAGCCGGATCGACCTCGAGGTCGAGCAGGCGGCGGCTGTAATGAGGCTCGAGCTTGGCCGGCGATTTCCGCATCACGTCGAGAAAGCCGTCATGGATGCGCGCCTGGTTGAGGATGACATGCGGGAATTCGGACAGGCCGTCCTCGACGTCCTGCACCCTTCCGCTGCGGACGATGGTCTCGGGCTGGCGCTCGTCCGGCTTCCAGAACGTCGTCTCGTTGACCCAATAGGCCTCCTTCAGCACGCGCTCGCTGAAGCCGTAGGCGTGAAACATTTCCATGGTGCGGCAGGCGATACCGTCGGCCTGACCGACCAGCAAGCGATCCGGCTTCTGCTCGACGATGCAGGTCTTGATGTCAGGAAATTGCGCGAGCTGGGCGGCGAGCGTGAGGCCGGCAGGGCCACAGCCGACGATGAGGACATCGACCTCGCCAGGCACGGCGCCCGCCGCGCCCGGGGCCTGAACGCGCTCGGCGGGGTCGGCGATGTCAGGGTCGCCCGGCTGAAATCCATTCAGATGGAATTGCATGAGCCTCTCCCGTCAACCCTCTGTTTTGATATTGCTCAGTATGCTGACTATCAGTATACTTGTCAACGATCGTACGCCGTCCTGCCCCCGAGGAGAATTCGGTGAAAGACAACAACGACATGCCCGGGCACTTGGCGCGCCGGTTCCAGCAGATCGCCGTCGCGGTATTCCTGGCCGAGGTCGAGGATGCCGGCTTCGATCTCACGCCGGTGCAATACGCCGCGCTTGCGACCATCAAGGCCAATCCGGGGCTCGACCAGGTGACGCTTGCAGGGCTGATCGCCTATGACCGCACCACCATCACCGGCGTGATCGACCGCCTCGTGCAGAAGGGACTGGCCGAACGCCGCGCTTCCAGCCGCGATCGCCGCGCCCGCGAACTCGAGATCACCGACGAGGGCCGGCGCACGCTGCGCAAGATCACCCCGGCCGTGGAATCGGCCCAGCGTATCCTGCTGCGTGGCCTCAGTGCGAAAGAGGGCGAGGATCTGATGCGGCTGCTGCGCAAGGCGATTGCCGCCGGCAACGATCTGAGCCGCGCGCCGCTCCGCGATCTGCAGGCATGATCCGGTATTTTTGTACGTAATTGTCGCAGGCCTGCGAAACCAGGAACTAACCTTCGGCTGTTACGGTCGGCAACATTCTGCGCTTAACGCGCGATTAACTTTGCCGGTCGGGAGATCAGGATGTTCAGGTTCCTCATTGCGGCAGCGGCCATCGGGCTCTCGACCGGGCATGCGCTCGCAAATGGCCATGGCGGCGGCGATGCCCCTCCTCCGCCCAAGCCCGAGGCGACGACCGCACCGGCGAAGGTGGTCCTGACCAAGCAGGGTCCCAAGCTCGTCGATCTCAAGGGCATGACGCTCTACACTTACGAGCGCGACACCACGGGAAAGACGTCGAACTGCAACGGCAAATGCACCGAGAGCTGGGTGCCGCTCGCCGCGACGGCCGACGCCAAGGCGGTCGGCGACTTCACCGTGATCAGCCGCAACGACGGCAGCAGGATGTGGGCGTACCGCTATCGCCCGCTCTACACCTCCCCCGCCGACAAGACGCCAGGTGAAGCCAACGGCACCGCCACCACGCTGCAATGGCGCATCGCGCGGCCTGAGAATTAGAGCGAGATCGTCACCGGTTGTCGCGGCCGGTCGGGCCGGCCAGTTCGGTTGGAACGGGCCTGAAGGCCGGCATATCTGCGCTCGGCTGAAGCGGCTTGATCTCGGCATTCACCACCACGGGCCCGGTCGCGAACCAGAGCACCGCCACGGCCGCGATTGCCAATCCCGCGCCAAGCGCCGCAAGCTCTTTCATGTCTCCGTCCCGCGCGATCAGTTGCTGAGGATGACGCCATGCTGGTGGCGCGACGGATGATCAGCATCGACCAGCGCGTTCGGATCGGTCGCGATCACGGCTTCCGGTAGCGGCATCGGCTCGAGGCCGGCGAAGCGGCGGTAGATCGCGCCCATGACAGCCCCGCAGAACGCTGCTGGCACCACGAGAAAGGCAAGCAGTGGCACCGCGAACGCCAGCAACAGCATACAGGCGAACGCCGCAACGCCGCCAATCGCCGCGTACTCCCACGCGTTGCGGCGGCTCATCGCTCGCGTGGCGTGGTGAACGCAGAGCATGAAGATGCCCGAAGGAATGACAGAGATAACCATCATGACCATGAAGGTCTGCGCCGGGATCACCGCCGCGAAGATATGTGCGGTGCTCTTGTCGCCGAAACCGTTCATCAGCAGCGGCACCAACGTGTAGGGCAGCAGAGTTGCGAGCACCGTCGGTATCAGCGCGGCGATGACGATGCCCGCGAAGGACGTGCGGACGCGGACCGGCCCGTTGAACGCCAGCGGCGGCGGCTTTCCTGACGCGTCGGCAGCGGAAGCATCCACGGCCGCGCGCGCAACAGGGCTCAGCCCGGCGAACTGGCCGTAGAGGAAGCCACCGATCATTCCCGCAATGGTCGGCAACAGTCCGATCGTCATCACTGTGCCGTCGCCGGGCGCCGTCAGCTGGATGTGGTTGCGGATCGCAATGCCGTAGCTCACCGCCGCCATGACGCCGCCCATCAGGCCGTAGGCGAGCCGGCTGGAGACCGTCCATTGCCGCAGCACAATATGTCCGGCGAACAGCAAGGCGGCGTTCATCGCCATGCGGCCGGCATACAGCACCAGGATTTGATCCGGCGCGGGCACCCCCACCGGATCGGTCACCTGTCCGCCCGCGAGGGCGTAGACCAGCAGCACGGCTTCGACGATGGCCAGCGGAATCAGCGCTGCGAACAACGCGCGCGGCGAATTCTTCACGAGATACATGCGAGCAACCCCTTGCTCGCTGCACGCTAGGCGCGAGACGTTAGAGACCGCGCAAGACAATGGCTAAAATTGTCCGCAAGAGCGCGCCGGACGTGCACGTCTGCGAGCCTTCACCCGCGCCAGCGCGCGCCCGTCCCGGCCTGCGCGTTCTGTCCCGGCGGCAGCACCACGACCATCGAATTGAGCTTCACCCGGTCGTAGAGATCGATCACGTCCTCGTTGCGCATCCGGATGCAGCCGGACGAGATCGCCTGCCCGATATATTCGGGCTGGTTGGTGCCATGAATGCGGTAGAGCGTGTCCTTGTTGCCGGAATAGAGATAGATGCCCCGCGCGCCCAAGGGATTGGCAGGACCGCCGGGAACGCGCGCCGGATACGGCCCGAGCCGCGCCTGGATATCTGCTGTCGGAACCCAGTCCGGCCATTCCGCCAGACGGCCGACCCGTGCGACGCCGGAGAACGCCATGGCTTCCTCGCCGACAGCAACGCCGTAGCGGATCGCCTTGCCACTAGGCAGCACGTAATAGAGGTAGCGCGCGTCGGTATCGACCAGGATGGTGCCCGGCTGCTCCTTGCGCTGGTAGTCGACGACGTGACGGAGATATTGCTCGGGCACGTTCGCTTGCGCGTAAGGCGTATGCGCAAGCAACTGCCGGTCGCGCGGCGTCATGCTCGCGTCGGTCGACGGCGAAAGCGTTGCCTGCATGCAGCCGCCCAGCGGCAGCAAGGCAACGACGAACAAAGCGATTAGAGATCTTGGCACCGCCGGCCCCCGATAGCGGATAGCAGCGCCCCCAGCCTCCCCAGATGCTGCCAAAATCGTGCTGAAAACAAGGCAGCGCGGAACACGTGCGCGTGTTCAACAAAAGGGGTTCCATCACCACAAACGGCGGAAGAGCGTCGCATCATCTCCATCCCCTCGCCTTGCTTTGGTCAAACCCGGCTGGACTCGTGCGTCATCGTGCGAGGCTCATCCGGTTGGGATGGACTCACCCCAACAGATCGGCTCGCGCCAATGCGGACGACCAGTATTTCAAGCGCCCGGCCTTCGAACACCGGGCTTCAAAGGAGCTGCGATGCTCGCGACGCTGAACCCCAAGCAAATCGTCGATGAGATCGTGAAGGACACGGTCAAGGACAACGATCCGCACGACGCGATTCAGATTTCGCCCGACATTGTACTGGCCTCGCGCCCCATCAGCGTTGCGCCCGCGCTGGCGCCCGACATTGCGACGCGTCCGGAGCCGAAATTCGCGCCGGAGCCCAAAGCCTCGCTCGAGCGCAAGATCTCTATTGAGCCCAAGTTCAGTCCCGTCTCGGCGCCGCAGGCGGCGCCCCCGCCCTCTGTCGACACGGCCGTCCGTGTCGCGGCGAGCGATGGTCTCGGTCCGCGGAAGCGATCCGCCGCGGGCAAGTGGCTGCGCGGCGCTTTCGTCACGTTTCTGTTTGCAGGCGGCAGTGCGGCCGCCACCATCGCGTGGGAAAAACACGGCGACACCGCCAAACAGATGCTCGCCGAATGGACGCCGGCATTGACGTCGCTGCTGCCGTCGACATCGCAGACCGCGCCGGTCGCTGCCGCACAGGCCGCACCGCCCGCGGAGCAGGCCGCCCCGCCCGTAGCGCAAGCGGCAACCGATCAAGCGGCCGATCAATCTGCAACACCGCCCGCAGTCCAGGTCGCGGCAGCTGCGCCCGCAGCGACGCAGCCCGATACTGCACAGCCCGATACTGCACAGTCAGTGCAATCGATGACGCGCGACCTGGCCGCGATGGCGCAGCAGATCGAATCGCTCAAGGCCAACATCGCCGAGTTGAAGGCCGGACAGGAGCAGATGGCGCGCGAGATGGCAAAACCGCCTGCGCCGAAGCCGGTAGCAGAGGTCAAGCCTGTTGATCCGCGCGCACGCACTGCTGCGGTCCCACCGCGAGCTCCGTCACCGCCGCCGGTTCGCAAACCGAAACCGGTCGTGTCGCACACCTACGTGCCGGCCTATTCGCCCGCGCCGCTCGCAGCTCCGCCGCCGTCGCAGGCTGCCGCGGTGCCGCCGCCGGCCGCACCTGTTACCACGACCCAAGCCGTTGCCGATGACGACGGACCGATCGTGCGTCCACCTATGCCGTTGCGCTAGGACTGAGACCGCGTAGAGCAGTACGGCGCGCTGCGACAACGTCGCGTAGGCTGTCCGAGTCGATGTGATGCGTTGAGTCCGGACAAATACGGAAAGCGATTTTTCTCGCTCAAGAGAAAAGGCCGTCGGGATCTATGCCGGCGGCCTTCTCTTACAGCTGCCGGTTCCCGGAGCCCGGTTCTGCTGCAATTCCATGCCTTAAGATCGCGCCAACATGTTTAATTAAATGTTAAGGCCATCACACGTTGCACATCATTTCTGCGCCATAAGCACAGAGATTGCGCGGTCCGTTCATCGGTAGATGTCGACTCAGTGGTACCATCCGACATGTGTTGAGGCTTCCATTGAAACTCATCTCGTCACACCGGGGAATTCGGATGCCGTACTACTCTTTCGATCTTGTGGTTGGTGGAGAGTTCAGGAACCAGGGCGGAATCATCCTCGAAGACATCGAGGTTGCCTCCGATCGCGCCGACCAGCTCGCCACCGAGCTGTCGCAGGTGAAGCCGGAGCTGCAGCAAAAGGGTTGCGCGGTGCGCGTCACCGATCGCGACGACAACGAGCTTTACCGCACGCCGCTCGATCCCGTGCCGGCCTGGCGCCGCTGACTACTCATCAAGCGCCGGCGGCTCGAACCAGTTCGTCAGCGACAATCCGCCGTCGACGACGAAGGCTGCGCCGGTGACGTAAGCGGAGAGCTTGTTCGACAATACGGTGAGCGCCATCGGCGCAAGGTCATTGGCCTCGCCGAGACGCCCGAGCGGAATGTGCCGCGCCAGCGCGGGGTCCGCAACGAACCCGCCGGCGGCGATCGCGCCGGGCACCAGCGCATTGACGCGGATGTCGTGGCGGCCGAACGTCTTGGCCAACTCCTTCACCAGCATCGCCATCGCCGCCTTCGCCGTCGAATAATGCGGCAGGTTGCGCGGCGTGCCCGCATGCAGCGAGGTGAGAAACAGGAACGAGCCCGGCCGCTTCGCCGCGATCAGCCGCTTTGCGAGTTCGCGCGCCAGGTGAAAGCCGGCATCGAGATTGACGGCATGCATCTGCTGCCAGATCCTGTGATCGACCGCGAGCGCATGATCGGCCTCTCGCCGCGGCGGCGATGCGCTGTGGACGAAATGCGTGATCCCGCCCAACGCTGCGTCCGCGGCGGCAAGCAGCGCGTCGCACGCATCCAATTCGGCGAGATCGCCGACCCAGGGCACCGCCAGCTCGGGCCTCTTGCTCGCGCCGATCGCGGCGCTCACGCGCTCTACGCTGATGTCGGCGAACACGGTCCGGACGCCCTCGCCAACCAGGGCCTGCGCGATGGCGCGCCCGATGCCGTTGCCCGCGCCGGTGACGAGCGCTGTGTCGCGGGCAGGATCGAACGGCGTGCTGAACAGGCTCATGTCGCTCTCCGAGGCCGGGATACGGGCCACGATAGCGCACCGCGCCGGGGCGCGACAAATTCGCCCCGATACCATTGCGGAGCAGCCCGGCGGACGCTAGCCTCCCAAAAAAATGGAGGAGATACCAAGGATGCGCTACGGTTTCCTGATGGCTGGCCTGTTGCTGATCGCCGCTCCGGCCCAGGCCGAGGACCATCTACGCTCGACCTATGTGACCCTGGTCCTGCAGGCCTTGGCCACCAAGGTCGAATGCCCGGGCACGGACGTCGTCTACCAGGATCTCGTGCAGAAGGCGGCGCAGATGAAGCTGCCCGACGGCACCACTGAGAAGGTGCGCAAGGCGATTGCCTGGATGCACACCGGCGGCAAGATGGGCGAGAAGCAGGACGACGATCTGATGGCCGAGGTCGCGGTGGCGACCCAGGCGACCGATCTCAACCAGCGCCGCCTCGGCATGCCCAACTGGTGCGAGGCCCAGAAGACCAACCTCGCTGGCCTGATCCGGGCCAAGGGCGGCTAGCAAGCCGGCTGTCGCGGCGTTAAGCACACCGCGGCGGAACCCTCGTTCCGGCCAATAATCGTCACATTCCTCGCCAGCATGCGGGCTCCTTTCGCACAGGAGAAGCCCAATGCGGATGACGCATCTCATGGTCGCCGGCGTGCTCGCGATGAGCGCAACGCTGGGCGCCCCGGTACAGGCAAAGAATTCCGACGCCCAAAAGGGCGAGGACAAATCGACCTCGTCGTCCTCGTGCAGCGCCTATCAGCAGGCGCCGGACGGAACGTGGGAACAGCTCCCCTGCAAGGAAGCGGGCGAGCGCGGCCAGCCGCAGACGCAGCATCGATCCCCGTCACGCGGGCCGGATCGCGAGGAACGCTGAAGCGTTTCTGGCCCGGCGATCAACTGTGGGCCGGCCCGCGGATGATCTTCATGGCGTCGGCGATGTGACGCCATTCCTTGGCCTCATCGGCCTCGCCGCGGCCCTCGCAGGCCTGGGCCTGCTCAGCGGCCTTCGCAATCGCAGCAAAACCGTGCCGTTCGAGCATCTGCCGCGCGACGGTGTGGACCTGGACCTCGGACATCATGGGCGCTCTCCCGTCTGACCAGACCGCAGGCCGCATCGCTCCCGCGGTTGTTCACAACGATTGAGGGCGGGACGTCGTTCCGCACCGTCCCTATGGTCCCAAAACAAAGGCGGCCCGCTATGCCCAGCGGACCGCCTTCTCACCCACCCCAAAGCTGGAGCTCGTCGGCCGCGTCCCCTACGCGACCGCCGCTTTCTTGCGCTCGAAGTCGTTGGGCACCTCGATATCGACCTCCAGGGTCGATACGTCGTCGCCACGCTCGAGCCGGACGATGACCTTGGTCGGGTCAAGCGTGACATGCTTGGACACGACGGCGAGAATTTCCTCACGCAGCACCCCGAGCAGATCGGGTTGGCCACGCATTCCGCGTTCATGGGCAAGCAGGATCTGCAGCCGTTCGCGAGCGACGGGTGCAGAGGCCTTTTTGCCGCGGAGAAGCCGAAGCAGACCCATGCTCATGCAGCCCTCCGTCGCAGCAGACGATCCATAAAACGCTTGCGCTCAGTCGGAACCTGCATCGGCACGGTGTCGCCGCACAGCCGGCGCGCCGCGTCGATATAGGCCCGCGCCGGTGCGCCGTCCGCGTTCGACAGCGTCACCGGTGTGCCGACATTGGAGGCCTTCAAAACGTCCTGGCTCTCGGGGATGATGCCGAGCAAGGGCGTTGCGAGGATTTCCAGGATGTCGTCGATGGTCAGCATCTCGCCGCGCGCGGCCCGCGAGGGGTCGTAACGGGTGATGAGAATGTGCTTCTCGACGCGCTCGCCCTTCTCGGCCCGCACCGTCTTGGAATCGAGCATGCCGATGATGCGGTCGGAATCGCGCACCGAAGAGACTTCCGGATTGGTGACGATCACCGCCTCGTCGGCAAAGCGCATCGCCATGGAGGCGCCGCGCTCGATGCCAGCGGGGCTGTCGCAGATCACCCAGTCGAAACGGCTGCGCAGATCGTCGATGACCTTGCCGACGCCCTCTTCCGTCAGCGCATCCTTATCGCGGGTTTGCGAGGCTGGGAGCAGCCAGAGGTTTTCCAGCCGCTTGTCCTTGATCAGCGCCTGCGGCAGCTTTGCCACGCCCTGCACCACGTTGATGAGGTCGAACACGACGCGGCGTTCGGCGCCCATCACGAGGTCGAGGTTGCGCAGGCCGACGTCGAAGTCGACGACGACGACCTTGTCGCCGCGTTGCGCCAGCGCAGCCCCAAGGGCGGCGGTCGTCGTGGTCTTGCCGACGCCCCCCTTGCCTGATGTCACGACCAGTACCTTTGCCATTTCTGAAATCTCCTTCTGGTCAGTTCAGCGCGGTAATTCGCATGGTGTTGCCCTGCAGCCAGGCCTGGGCCGGCTTGCCGCGCAGGGCTTCGTCGATATCGTCGGCGGTCTGATAAAACCCATCGATTGCAAGCAGTTCGGCTTCGATCTTCTGGCAATAGATGCGCGCGCTCGTGCGACCGTTCACGCCCGCCATGGCGCGGCCGCGTAGCGCGCCATAGACGTGGATGGAACCGCCGGCGACGACTTCGGCACCCGAGCCGACCGAGCCGAGGATGGTGACGTCGCCTTCGGGAAAGATCACGGTCTGGCCCGATCGAATTGGGTTCTCCAGCAGCAGCGATGTCGGCTTGGCCTCGGACTTCGTCTCGGCCTTCTTCGGCGCGTTCGGCTCGACCACGCAGCTGCGTCCACCCGAGAGCAGCGGCGGCATCATCGGGGTCAGCCTCGCCTCCTCCACGCCCTCGATGCCGAGCACGCGGATGTTGCGGTCCTGAAGGCTGGTGAGCAGATGGCCGATCCCGGACTGGCTGAGATCGACCGAGGACAGGTCGATCACCACGGGCCGGCCGGCAAAGAAGCCCGGCGAGCGCGCAATGGTGGCGTCGATCTCGTGCAGCCAATCCTGCACCGGAACCGTCGGCGTGAACACGAAGGCCACATAGGAGCGCCCGCGCAGGCGCACCATTTGGCGTTGAGGTTTGACTGCAGCCTCCATATCGGCCGACTCGTTCCCAGTTATTGAATGGTTAACGATGCGGCGGATTTGGTTAACGGCCGGTTAATTTCTCCGTGGGGTGATTAGCTGGCTGGTCGGCGCTCTGGATCCCGTCATCCTGAGGCGCGAGTGGCGCGATGCAACGCATCGCGCCAGGAGCCTCGAAGGATGCACGGCCGAGCTGCAGCCGGGCCGCCGCCCTTCGAGGGCCGCTGAAGAAGCGGCCGCCTCAGGGTGACGGGACGCAGAGCTGCGCTCGAAATGACGAAGAACAGACGATGCCCGCCCCCTTACTTCTTCACCTTGCTCGCATCCATCTTGATGCTCGGATCCAGCATCTTGGTCGTGAAGGCGGTGGTGACGTCGAACGGCTTCTCCATGCCGAGATAGGTCTGGACCAGTTCATAGTCCTTCTTCATCCGCTCGCCATCGATCCAACCGAGCGATTTCGTCGTGGTGAACTCGTCGGTCATCAGGAACTTGATGCGCTCCCACTGGCGCTCCTGGTTCGCCTGGTCGAGACCGGAGACCTGGTCGAGCAGCGCTTTCAGGCACGGCGCGACGTCGGCGACGCAGGCCGCAAAGGCCTTCTGCGTGACGCGCACGAACTCTTCGACGACCTTCGGATTCTTCTGCAAGTAGGCGCCGTTGACGATCAGCGAATTGCCGTAAGGGTTGAGCCCGATGTCCTTCCAGTTGACGTAGCCGAGGTCTGGCCCGAACTCGATCACCTTCAAATCGTGCTCGTTGTAGAAGTCGCTGATGATGTCGACGGTGTGGCTCTTCAATGCCGCGATTTTCGCGGTCGGCCCGACATTGACGAACCCGACGGCATCGGGCGCAAGCCCTGCAGCCTTGGCAAAAGCCGGCCACATCACGCGCGAGGCATCGCCGGGCGGATTGCCGATCTTGTGGCCGGCGAAATCCTTGACGCCGTTCACGCCGTAGCTCTTCAGCCAGTAGAAGGTTTGCCCGGTATTGGCATAGACGCTCATCACCGCGACGGTGTCGGCGCCCCTGCTCTTGGCCACCAGCATGGTGGCGAGATCCGCGACGCCGAAGGGCGAGCCGCCGGAGCCGACCTTGGCGGCGGAGACCCCCGAGCCCTTGCCGGTCTCGATCGTGAGGTCGATGCCCGCCTTCTCGTACCAGCCCTGCGCCTTGGCATAATAATACGGCGCGTGATCGGCCGTCGGCGTCCAGTTCAGGATCAGATTGACCGCTTCGCCCGCATGCGCGGGCGCCGCAGCTGCACCGAGCATCAGGGTCAAGACCAGGGCCGAACCCGCCGCCTGCAAACGCTTCATCGCATCTCTCCTCGTTGCCGCGACCCGGCTTGTCGCTCTCCCCTTGTGAGGATACCAATGCAACAAGCCTGCCCTCCACTTGTCAACTGTTTGGTTGGAAATGCCCGCAAAACGATCTGGCGACACCGTGCCGCAGCGCCGCGACCCCGTCGCCACCCGCAACAAGCTGCTGACCGCGGCGCGCCTGGAATTTGCCCGGCACGGCTTTGCGGGCGCCCGCGTCGACGAGATTGCCGAGCGCGCGGGCGTCAACAAGCAGCTCGTCTACCATTATTTCGGCGACAAGGACGCGCTCTACCTCGCCGTCCTCGAATGGGTCTACGAGGACATCCGCGAGCAGGAGCGGAAGCTCAATCTCGAGGGCCTGCCGCCGGAGAAAGCGATCCGCAAGCTGATCGAGGCTTCGTTCGACCATCTGGCCGCACACCCTGATTTCATCGTGCTTTTGAACGACGAGAACCGCGGCGGCGCCCGCCACGTCCGCGGCTCGACGCGGCTGGAAGCGATGCACTCCCCGCTGGTGAAGAGCGTCTCCCACATTCTCAACGAGGGGGTCCGCGCGGGCGTGTTCCGCAAGGGCATCGACCCCGTCCAACTCTATATCTCCATTGCGGGCCTCAGCTATTTCTTCTTCTCCAACACGCCGACGCTGTCGGCGATCTTCGGCAAGGACCTGTCGAGCCGCACCGCACGGCGCGCCCGCCGCCGCCATGTCGCCGATCTGGTGCTGCAGTCGCTCCGGCCCTAATCAACCAACTGGTTGAAACTTTCCCGGAAGGCGGCTAGGCTTGCGACCTGCGGCATCGCCGCCGCGCCAACAGGGAGCAATCGGTGGCAGCAGACAGCGCACGCGCCTCGCGCAGCTTTGCGATCATCCTGGTCGTGCACCTCGCCGTGCTCGTGCTCTGGCAGGTCGCGGTCGATGCCTTCCACGTGCCGAAATTCATCCTGCCCTCGCCGCTCGCGACGGTGCAGACGCTGGGAACCGCGAGCTACGCCTGGGGCGCCAACACGCTGGTGACGGCGATCGAGATCCTCGGCGGCTTCGCGCTCGGCGCCTTTGTCGGCGTCGCGCTGGCCGTGATCTTCAGCTGGGCGCCGCTGCTGAGCCTCGTGCTGCTGCCGCTGTTCGTGACGCTGAACATGATCCCGAAGGTCGCGCTCGGCCCGCTCTTCATCGTCTGGTTCTCCTACGGCATCATTCCGAACATCCTGATCGCCTTCAGCATCTGCTTCTTTCCGATCCTGCTCACCACCGCGCGAGGCCTGCGCGAGGTCGAGCCGGATCTGCTCGATCTCGTCAAATCGCTGCGCGGCTCGCGCTGGACGTTGTTCCGCAAGATCCAGCTGCCGGGATCGCTGCCTTACGTGTTCTCCGGCATGAAGGTTGGCGCCATCCTCGCGGTCGCCGGCGCCATCGTCGGCGAGTTCATCGCCTCCGAGCGCGGGCTCGGCTACCTCATGATCCAGGTGCAGTCGGCGCTCGACACGCCCGCGATGGTGATGGCCGTCGTGCTGCTGACGCTGCTCGGGGTCGGTCTCTACGGCCTCGTCCTGGTCCTCGAACGCATGTTCGTGGTCGGCGACGCAAGACAAACCTGACACCGGCAGAACCAAGGGACAAATCCATGCTGCTTACCCGCCAGACGCTGCCAAAGACCATCCCCGATATCGCCGCCCTCGACGATCTCCTCTGCCGTCCGACGCAAGCGCTGATCGACGACCTTGCCAAGGTCGAGGGCGACATCATGATCCTCGGCGTCGGCGGCAAGATGGGCCCGACGCTGGCCGGGCTCGCCAAGGCCGCTGCACCCGACCGCCGCGTCATCGGCGTGGCCCGCTTCAGCGACGCCGGCGTGAAGGACTGGCTGCACGCGCGCGGCGTCGAAACCATCAATTGCGATCTGATGGATGAGAAGGCAATTGCGGCGCTGCCGAAGGCGCCGAACATCATCTTCATGGCCGGCCGCAAGTTCGGCGCCGAGGGCGATCTGTCGCTGACCTGGGCGATGAACGCGCACGTGCCCGCGCTGGTGGCGCAGGCCTTTCCGTCGTCGCGCATCGTGGCGTTCTCGACCGGCTGCATCTATCCCTTCGTCGCTGTGGACGGCAAAGGCTCGACCGAGGACATGGCGCCGAACCCGCCCGGCGAATACGCCCAGTCCTGCGTCGGCCGCGAGCGCATGTTCGAGTATTTCTCGCACAAATTCGCAACGCCGGGCCGGCTATTCCGTCTCAACTACGCGATCGACATGCGCTATGGCGTGTTGCACGACATCGCGACGAACGTGCTTGGCGGCACGCCGATCGACGTCAGCCTCGGTCATGTCAATTTCATCTGGCAGGGCGATGCCTCCGCGCAGGCGCTGCGCTGCCTTGCGAACTGCACCGCGCCAACCTCGCCGATCAATGTCAGCGGCCACGAGATTCTGGCGGTGCGCGATCTCGCCCAGAGATTCGGCGCAAGGTTCGGCCGCGCGCCGGTGCTGACGGGCAAGGAAGAGCCGACCGCATGGCTGACCGACACGTCGAAGGCGGTCGAGCTGTTCGGCCTTCCGGTCGTCGACACCGAGCAGTTAATCGCCTGGACCACCGATTGGGTCTCGCGCGCCATGCCGAGCCTCGGCAAGCCCACCAAATACGAGGTGCGCGATGGCCGTTACTGACGCCCCGCACATCGTCCAGCTCGGCGTCGACGACGCGATCGCGGGGCTGGCGTTGTCGACAGAAGCGCACTGGAACCAGACCGACGAGGATTGGCGCATCTTCCTGCGCGACGGCGTCGTGTTCGGCATTCGCGACGGCATGCGGCTGGTCGCAACCGCAGCACTGCTGCCCTATTCCGGCAACAACGCCTGGATCAGCATGGTACTGGTATCAGGCACGCATCGCCGCCGTGGCCTTGCCACCCGTCTGGTCGGTGCCTGCCTGGAGACGGCGCGTCAGAACGGCCTGACCAGCTGGCTCGACGCCACGCCCGACGGCGCCGCCGTCTACGGACCGCTGGGGTTCACGCCGACCCTGCAATTGCGCCGCCTGAAGCTGTTGAAGCCTGCGCGAGCCGAAGCGCCGCCATCATCATCCGGGACCATCGAAGCGCTTCGTGCGCGGGACCTGCGGGCCACCGGTTTCGACCGGACCGCCCTCCTCTCCGCCTTCGCACAGCGTTCCGGCTCGCGCATCGTCGGCGCCAACGGCGCCATCGCGCTGGTTCGCGACGGCCGGACCGCCCGCCATATCGGCCCGTTGTTGGCCAACAATGCCGCGGCAGCTCTGGCGCTCGTTGACGCGATCGTGCGCTCCGAGACCAGCCCGCTCCTGCTCGACGCCGTCGCGTCGCAAGCCGCGTTCCTGGAAGGCTTGACCGCCTCCAGCTGGACCATCGAGCGTCCGTTCCAGCGCATGCGGTTCGGCCCCGCCACCGTCACGGGCGAGGAAATGCCATTCGCCGTCGCCGGCCCTGAATTCGGATAGGACATCATGCATCACAGCCAGATCAACAGCGACACCCGCAACCTGATCACTGAGGGCACCGTGATACCGGCGCATCCGCTCGCGCTCACCGCTGCGCGCCAGCTCGACAAGACGCATCAGCGTGCGCTGACGCGCTATTACATCGACGCCGGCTCAGGCGGCCTTGCGGTCGGCGTGCACACGACGCAGTTCGCGATCCGCGACGTCGGTCTCTACCGTCCGGTGCTCGAGCTCGCCGCCGAGACCGCGGCCAACTGGACCAAGCGACCGCTGGCGATGGTCGCAGGCCTCGCGGGTCCGACAAACCAGGCGGTCACCGAAGCCCGTACCGCGCGCGACATCGGCTATCATGCCGGCCTGCTCAGCCTCGCCGCGATGAAGAGCGCCTCCGAGGACGAGATCATCGCGGCGAGGCTGAGCAGGCCGGCATGAT